>JAFDHF010000046.1 GCA_019308905.1 Deltaproteobacteria bacterium | reverse complement strand
TATCAGGTCCCGCAAACGTGTTGCCACGTTTCCAAAGAGAACCGGCTTGCGGTATTTCGTGATCCAGACCAGATGAAACTTTAAGTCGTAAACGGAATGGGATGTCTTGCGGTAGTTTCTCATGCCGCAAGCCTACTAAAGTCTTCGCCTAAAGGCGAGGGATTTTCTCCCATTCCCCGTATGGGACATTAAAATCTCTATCTGAATCGCCTGCTTCCCTATAATCTTTTGAAGCTTCTCTATTTCGGCCTTATAAGCATCCTCTCCAGATACACCGTTGCTAAATGCTCTTTTCCCTCCCTCTAGAAACTTATCCCTCCATCGATAGAACAGGGTCTGGCTAATCTGGTGCTCACGGCAGATATCTGCCGCAGCCCTCTTCCCCTTGAGACCCTCCAGCACAATAGCCAACTTCTCCTCCCCTGACCATTTCCTCTGCTTCATTCCCTTTCACCTCCTATTCAAAGCTTCTCTCCTTGACTTCCACTCAGCCTAACCTCCCCGCCTGCCTGGCGGGCAGGTACACCTTCGCCGTGTCCAGTTTCAATGGGTCTCAGTATACTGCAGCCATTGAGGGTGTGTGTTGTGATATGTGGCAGAACTATATCGATGTCATTTACGAGTATTGTGGGCAAGCTGTGATTGTCTTTGATAAATTCCACATCATCCGCCACCTTATGGATTCCATTGACAAAGTACGGAAGATGGAAGCCAAGGCATTGGCTGAGATAGGCTGTGATGTGCTGAAAGGGACCAAATACATATGGTTGAAAAATCCCTGGAAATTGACCCCCAAGCAGAAGGTTACGCTTTCCCATCTGCTCAAGACCAATTTGAAGATCACAAGGGCCTATTTGCTCAAGGAACTGTTCCGCAAACTTTGGGAATACAAAACCAAGGCCTGGGCAAAGAAATATCTCAAACGGTGGTTCCTGTCTGCCGACCAGGCAGGCTGGTGGGCCACTCACAGCAGGTTGAAGCCCCTGCGGGATTCTGCTTGGATGCTCAGATGCCATGAAGAAGGAATCCTCGCTTATTTTGATATTCGTATCGATAACAGCATTGTGGAAGCCATGAATAATAATGCCAAGGTAATCAGCCATAGATCCCGCGGTTACCGCAGTGAAAACACCTTCTCTTTAGCTATGATCCATTCCCTTGGAGGGCTCCCACTAGCTCAATGTCAGCACAGATTCTCATGATGAGCCATCTTAGATAAACGCCCCTCACCCCCGGAGGAATCGGAGGAATAACCTGAGCCTTCCCCTCTACGGCGCTACTTAGGCATGAAGGCGTCACAAGTTGATGATTCCCCGCTAACCTGCACAGCCGCTGGATTTTCTCCCCATTTGGCATAAGAGCAATTAAACAATGTAGGCATAAACATCTTACAATCTCCACATCTCGCCACTCCCATCTTACACATACTGGCATCCGTATCTGGTCGCACTATTCTCCCCGCCGTAGGACAAATAAACATGTGCGGCATAAACATTTTACAGTCCTTACATGTTGCCATTTTCTCAACCTCCTTGCATTGGGCCAATTTAAAAGTCCGAACGTCTTGACAGCCCTGGCTTTTTCTGGTGACCCCTAAGCCGATCAACCCACTCTTGCGCGCGATCACCACTTTTTTCGACCTCTTTGTGCACCTTAAACTGCTCCGCTAGGTGGAATAGAAAATCGTATTGCTTCCTCCGTTCCTGAATTGGCCGCTGTACTCTTGAAAACTTACGATATCAATGCTCCTATTATTCCACGGGGCACAGCAGCTAGATCAGCAAGACTGAAACTCCCTCCAAACTCTTTGTATCCCATTTCCTCCCCCTTTTGTGGCCTTTTTTAACTGGAAGGGAAGTATATCATATGTTCAAGTATTTCTAAAGTAATTTCCAACGGTTAAATCAAAACTAAGGCCCTCAACCCCAGCAATTTCCCAGGACTTTTTCCTACCTCTCCCAACCACAACCAAAAAATATTACCCCTTATCCCTTTCTATTTTCTTCACTCACTGTTTGGACAATTTTCGGCAGGTTCTGCAAAGGTTTCATATCCTCGCTCCACATCCTGCCCAAAGATCATTTTTCACATCCAAGGGATAGCTGTCTCACTTCAGGGCTTTTTTTCGGTTGAATCGAAATAATAGTCGCTGTAGGGGTACCCCAGCTTGTCGTATACCTTTACCTTGTGGGCGAAAAATCTTGCGTTGTTCTCTTCCTTGAGCTTGACCCCGAGTTGTTCGTTGAATATTCTAATTGTTTCATCGATCCTCGGGGGGCATCCCTTTAGCCACACGCCTTTTTGGACGCCTTCAGCGTTACGATTAATCGCATAGTTGCAGTCCCCCATGAAAATGGTAGTCTTGGCAGTCCCACTCGGCCTCATGGCCTTTCCCGAAAGGATCTCAAAATTGTCAAAGGGTTTTCCTTCATAAGCGCCCAAAAGCATCACCAGGACGGCCGGAAAGACCTTGGAGCAACCCGTGCACATGCTCTGCCCGGGGTTGCGCATCTGGAACCCGCCGATGCCCTGTTTTTCAAAGATCTGGGGCACGAGCCCGTCTGTCGACCACGGCGTGTCATATTCCAGTTGAAGCGCGCATTCCGCGGGATTGAGCCCCCTGACCTCGATATCGTCAACGGACAGGCTGCGGCCGTTTCGCCCGGCAAAGCCCTTCAGGTGCCCGATCTGCTCCGGTTGAAACCCCACAAGGGTCGCCCCGACACAGTCGTTTGAAAACATGTCGCGGCTGGCCATGACGAGGTCGGTGCGGTGTGCGTGTCCCGTGTACATGGGTCCCCTTTCCATGGCGTAGATCCCGTCGGTGACCACCAGGTGAGGATACAATCGCGAACCCAGTTCCACCAGGTACTCATCCACCGGATGATCCGGGTTATGACAGGCCTTTTTGGAACTCTGCGCCAGGCACCCCTTGAGATTCTTGAACCCCATGCTAATTTTTGTCGCATTGTGTGTCTTCAGCACGGGCACATTGATCATGAACTCCGCGTCAAGCACCCGTTTCGCGATGCGGAGAGTAAACGGACCCAGTGCGGTCCTAACATGATCCTCCTGATTCAGGTCAACGAGCCGGACACCGTACTGTTTGGACAGATAAGCGTAATTGAGACGTTCGTAGATGATATAGGTCTCCGAACCCATCTCCTCCTGTCTAGCACTCCCCTCGGCGATGGTGATGTCTCCCACGCCGAAGTCCTTGAGGGCACGTACCAGCCCTTCAAGCACCACACTCGTGGTCAGAACGCCGAAGGGCGCGAATCTGTATTTGTCGACCCAGCTCACCAGATTGGGTTTGATGAGCACCTTCATGTTTGGATCCAGGTTCTTAAAGCCGTCGCAAAGCTCAATGGCCTCGGCTACGGCGTTTTTTTCGTACTTCCACTTTACCAGGGAAACCGGCGCTTCCGTATCCTGGTTATGCAGCCCCAAACCTGTTTTCATATTATCTCACCCCTTTCCCTTTTCCATATCCATCTGGCTACACATACTGGTGTGCAAGCCCATAAGTTTTCCAGCAAACGCGATTATATCGATACCTGTGCAACCCCAGGGTGCGGTCACACTCATTTTCTTTCTGGCAAATCTGACGGCTACCCAAAATCAATGCTTCCGTGAAAATTCCACTCCACATATGCAACATGAGCATCTGAATACGAGCAATTCCGGAGCCTGCCCCGGGGAGCGCTCCGGGGGAGGCAAAACAATACAGGGTGACTACCTTGACCTCTCTACCAAGTCATCAAACTGATTCGCTTGAAAAAGGACAAAGGCGTCAGCACCCGCCCGGTGCCCAGCGGGATGCACTGCTATCAGCTCAACCGATTGTCTCAGGATACCGTTTTCTGATTACCGAAAGCGAACCGCTGATCGCCTTCGTCCGGCAATGACCGTTTTCGGATCGACACGGGTTATTCGCCCCCGCTACTTCTCACCCGCCCCGGCCAGTTCTTTCGGATACTTTTCAGCACTGATCACGCGGACTTTGCCGTGTTCAATACCCATCACGTAGATATCTTGGCCGTATGCGCGGCCGCCCTTCGTGCACCCATCAAAATCTATCACAACATCTGTTTCTGCAATAGCCTGTTTACAGGCCTCCCTGCCTCGGACCTTGGTGGAAGACCCCGCTTCCTGCGCATCAAACTCTTTCTTTGCTGACCGTGTAGGCCCTTTAAAGAGTTCTTATGAATCATCTATCAAAAAATTTGAAACCTATTCTGACTCATTATAACCGCCTGGATCATCTCAATTTCCATTCGGGTTTTCTTTTCTCAACAAATGCCCGAACCGCTTCCTTGGTGTCTTCGGAGTTCACGACAGGAACAACTTTTTCTGCAGTAAACCGTATCTTTTCTTTATAGTTGGGATCGAAATTGATGAGTTCCTTCATGGCCATGATCGCCAAAGGCCCTCGTTCGAGGAGTGCCTCCGCTGTATCACGGGCCTTTTCCATCAGGTGCTCCCCGTCGACGATCTCATTGATGATGCCCAGTTCATGGAACCGCCTGGCATCATAAACCTTCAGCGCAAAAAGCATTTCCATTGCCACGGCCCTGGGCACATAGTTCGATATCAGCGCGGCGAACTCCACCGGAAAACCGAATCGGGCCTCCCCCAAGCCGAACCGGGCCCGATCGGTAGCCAGCCGGATATCGCTCTGCAGGGCGAGCCAGAACCCGGCACCGTTGACGCTGCCGTCCAGGGCTGCGATGATCGGTTTGGTCACCCCATGCCCGTCAGGGCCGATCCGCTTGTCTCCGAACATAGACGAGCGCGACCATTCAAACGGTATCCCCGCATCTTGCCTGGAGTTGATGGCCTTGACATCATAGCCCGCGCAAAAGTGTCCCCCTGCCCCTGTCAGGACGGCCACGCGCGCGGAACCACTGCTTTGAAATTCCTGCCATAATTCGTGTAGCGTACCGACCATTTCGCGGTCCAAGGCATTTCTGACCTCGGGCCGGTTCAACGTGATATAGGCGACTTGTCCCCTGATCTCATATTCGATTTTTGCCATCCTGCTCCCTCCCCTTGATCTTGCCCTGCCCCTGGCGGATCTTTCGTCCGGACGGGAACGGCTATTGCTTCACTCCTCGATGCCCGCCAGATACCGGGCAATCTTCTTCTTGGATTCGATATCGTAATTGCCGTAAATGGCGATTTCTTCCATGATCGGGGAACCGCCTCCATGAACCCCACTGACCAGTTTGCTTGCCGCCTGGGCCGATACGATGTAGTCGCTGATCAGACGGTAAAGCCGGTGCTGATGTTCCGCCGGGATCTCCTTTTTGCGCATGATGTACTTATTGAGGAAATCCTTGATCTCGTCATTGAAAAAATCTCCCTCCATGGGCAGCGTGGCACATAGCCCGCCTGCAATTTCGCAGAGCTTTTCATATTCGCCGTAGATGTTCACGCCGGCATGGCGGCGCCCCACATTGCAGTAGACCACATCGGGTTCCCAGGTCCCGGAAGATGTCTCGTGGGCCTGATAAGCAGCAGCCAGACCCGCAGCGAATACCAGTTCCGCCACGGCAATCAGTTCAACCAGAGCGTGGCGCACATGCTGGGCTCGCTCGATTCCCAGGTATTCGGCCACCAGGGCGGTCATTCCCATCAGGACATCCGTTATGGCAGGCTTGCACCCGGTGTAGGAATGCCGATGGTAGAGGGCGAACAGCAGGGCCAGGCGCCCGGCGAACTCCCATTCCCCGCACATGAATACCCGCTCGTTGGGGACAAACACATGATCGAAGATGACCATGGAGTCGCAGCTTCCAAAGGTCGGAAACGGAGCCAGAAGCCGTTTTCTCTGCACCGGGAACTTCCCAAGGGTGGAAAGACGGATCCCCTCGGTATCCGCAGGAATGGCGAACGCCACGGCCCAGTCCGCATCCTCCCTGGTCATGACCCGGGTCGGCACCACCAGCAATTCCTCTGCAATAGCCGCCATGGTGATATGCGCCTTGGCCCCGTTCACCACAATACCGTCTGGCCTCTTTTCAACGACTCTCACATACAGATCCGGGTCGGCCTGTTGATGGGGTCTGAGCCTCCTGTTACCCTTTACATCCGTCTGGGCGCAGGTGGCTGCAAGATCATTGTCCTGAAAATAGCGAAGGTATTTCAGAAAACGTTCGTGGTAATCGGTCCCCTTTTTTACGTCCACCTCGTGCGTAGCCACACTCAAGGCATTGAGGGCATCGACCCCCATGCATCGCAAGACGCAGGTTCCCGTTCTGTGGCAAAGCACCCGGGTCATCTCCTGCTTCTTGATCAGATCTTCCACGCTCCGGTGCGTGTGGGCAAAACGACTGATGGTCTCGCCGCTAAGATGGGACTTGGCCGTGCACAGATCTCGTATCTTGGGATCGGGGTCCGTCTGGGCATCATAGGTCGCACAAACGGTATTCAACGCCGGCACCAGTCTAGGGTCGTCTCGGCCCACCAGTTCCCCATTCATGAAAACGTTCTTTTTCATGGACAAAAGACTCTTTTTGTATTCTTCCGCAGTTCTCATACCTTCACCCTCTGTATTGTGTTCCGGGCCGGGCTAGCACCCGGATTCTCGTTCGATAACCATGGCGCTTGATACCCCCCCTCCCCCGCACAAGGCGGCCAGGCCGTAGCGCGCATCACGGCGCTTCATTTCGTGCAGCATGGTCACCACGATCCTTGCGCCACTGGCGGCGATAGGATGCCCCAGCGCGATGGCACCGCCGTTCACGTTCAGCTTTTCTTCGTCTATGGGTGTCCCCTTTGCCTTCAATTCCTTCAGGACGGCCAGGCATTGTGCCGCAAAGGCCTCATTAAGTTCCACGAGGTCCATCTGGTCCAGTGTCATGCCGGCACGTGCCAAGGCCTTGGGTATAGAAAAGGCAGGACCGATTCCCATGATATTCGGGTCATTTCCGACAACGGCGTGGGAAACCACGCGACCCAGGATTTCCATATGACAGGATTCGGCTACGGCCCTGGACACGATCATCAGGATGGCAGCGCCGTCCGTGACAGGAGACGAGGTCGCGGCCGTGACCGTTCCGTCCTCCTTGAATACCGGAGGAAGCCTCGCCATTTTTTCCAAGCTCGTATCTTCTCTCGGATGTGTATCGGTGTCGACCACAATGGGATCGCCCTTTCTCTGTGGGACCACAACAGGCACGATCTCATCCCTGAACCGGCCCTCCTTGATGGCCCTTACCGCCTTCTGATGGCTCTTGAGAGCGAAGACCTCTTGCTCTTCCCTGCTGATACCGTACTTCTCCGCGAGATTCTCTGCGGTGATCCCCATGGGCGGATTGCCGACTTCCGGGGGTGACAACTGAAAGGGAAAAACGAACTTGGGTGGGACCCGCATATAGGCCTCGGGCGGCTTGGGCAGGACATAGGGTCTGCGCGTCATGCTCTCCACACCCCCGCACAGGTACACATCCCCCTCGCCTACCTTGATCCCATTGACCGAAAGGGAAATCGCCTCCATGCCTGATGTGCATTGCCTTTCCAGCGTCATGCCGGGCACCGACAGTGGCAACCCGGCCTTTAGCGCTGCAACGCGCGCCATATTGCCTGTCTCATGGGCCTGGCAGTTTCCAAAAATGGCATCTTCAATCCGTTCGGGATCGATCTTGGACCTCTTCATCACCTCCTTGATCAGCACCACCAGCAGGTTCTCAGCGGGGACGTCTTTAAAGACGCCTCTATGGTCGGCAATCGGTGTTCTCAAGGCTTGAACAATGACAGGATCTCTTTCTTTCTGCATATTCATCATATTCATCCTCTCTACTCTGGAGTGTGTCTTTTCTATATTCCCGGCACTGGACCTCTCTCTGCAAACCGTATACCTGCCGCCCGGGATTCCCCAGGCTTAGGATCGCACGAGATCTCTGCCCGGCTCGCCGATCCGAAGATTTGCCGTCCCGGGCCTACCCCGCGCTCTGGAATTGATAGGCGATCCGGTTGTGTGGCAGAAGGACCGGAACCACCTTCAGGGACATGCCGATCCGGATGTCTTCCTGTGCCATGTCACTGTCGAGGACGGCCAGAATCTGCACCCCGTCTTCAAAGGCCCCCAGGGCCAGGATGTACGGAGCCCTATCCTCGAAGCCGATAGGCCCGTAATGCACAACCGTATAGGTCACCAGCCTCCCTGTACCCGAAACCTCGATCCATTCCATGTCCTCTGACAGGCACCGGGGGCAATCCACCTGCGGAGGGAACTGCGTACCTCCACATTTCCTGCACCTCGCCGCCATGACCTTGCCTTTCACCAGCCACTCCACGAAAGGCTCGACCTTGGCTTCCTTTGTATAACTGACAACGCCGAAATTCCCGAAGCCCATCGGGCTACCTCCCTAAAATGGTTACATTGGCGAAATGTCCGATACCCCCGACATTGTGCACAAGCCCAATCTCGGCATTCTTTACCTGGACCTCCCCGGCCTCCCCGCGGAGCTGCTGGACGATGGTTCGGATCTGCGACCCCCCGGTGGCGCCGACCGGATGCCCTTTGCACAGCAAACCGCCGTCTACGTTTACCGGAATCCGCCCTTCCAGATAGGTCTGTTTTTCATCAATGAGAAAGCCCCCCTGCCCCGGCCCAACAAAGCCCAGATCCTCATAAGCCATGATCTCCGCAATCGTGAAGCAGTCATGGACCTCCGCCAGATTAATGTCCGCAGGCCCCAGGCCCGCCATCTGGTAGGCCTGTTGCGCGGCCTGTCTCGAGCAGGAAAGACCGGTGAAGGATTCCCTCCTGCTAAGGCCCGTGTTGCTGGCCGCTCCCAGACCCAGGATCCAGACGGGCTTGGGGCAGACCCTCCCGGCCACGTCCCGATGGGCCAGGATCACGCAGGAGGCCCCATCGGCGTTGGCGCAGCAATCCAGCATCCTGAGCGGAGAGGCCACCGGAGTCGATGCCATGACTTCGTCGAGTTCCAGGGCCTTTCTGTAGGTGGCCTTGGGATTTGCGACACTATAGTGGGAGTTCTTCACCCGCACGCCTGCAAGCTGCTCCAGCGTCGTTCCGTAGCGTTCCATGTGCGCCTGCGCATGCAGCGCATAGCCCGCAGCCATGGTCAGGCCGAAGGACGACTCCCACGTGATGTCATAGGATCTTCCCATGAGCTCGGCCACTTCCCGGGAATTCAGGCCGGACATCTTTTCCACCCCAACCACCGCGACCACCTTGTAAAGGCCCGACATGATGAAAGACCAAGCCACCCGCAAACCAGTGGTGCCGGCAGCGCAGGCATTTTCGATGAGAAACGTGGGTTTGGGGGTCAACCCCAGGTATTCGGAAATCGGGTTCTCGGGCGTACGCTGCTTGTCATACATAGAGGAACAGCAGATGGAAGCATCGATCTCCTTCTTGTCCAGCGCCAGCCCCTGCATGGCCTCCCGGAACGCCTCGAAACACAACTCCGTGATGGGCATCCCGCACCTCCTGGAGAACTTGCTCTGCCCTACCCCGATGATGGCCACGTCTTTCATCTCAAGGGCTCCTTTATGCTAAGATTCCTGACCCCTTCCTTCTTAGGGACTTCTTGGGACCCCGTTGCTAGAGGATGGTTATGCAATATGTAGACCAGACATCCCTCGGGCTCATTATTATTTTTTAAGAAATTGAAAACACAGCCTTTTTACTATTCAAGGCAGATCCGCGGGATTCGACCCCGGGCAGGCATCCTGTATAGTGAAATCGACAGAATTCAAGGGCTCCCCGCTGATCGCATGGGAAACGGCACCCATCGCTTCTAAGGGGGATTGAGGAGATACTACATGTAGAAAAAATCATACACGAAGATTATTCGCAGATACGGTGGGCCCATTTCCACGAGTTCGCCGCCGGAGGCGAGCCGTGGCGCGCAACGTCGTTTTCTCGGTTTCTCCCTGCCCTGGAGAGGCAGTGTTCCTCCTTTCGTCTTCGGACATCTTTTCTGTTTGATTCCTCACCTTCCGGGAAACCGGCAATTGATCAAGCAACTCCGCGAACCCCGCTCCGTTTCAGGCCAAGGACCGGCCTGCTCTTCACGGGGGGCCCAGGCAGACGGCCAGGACTCCCACGATCACATACCAGGTGGCCCCGATGAAAAAGGCCGCAGGATAAGCGCCTGTGATGTCGAATATGAGGCCCCCGACCATGGGCCCCATCAAGCCTGCAAAAGCGGCTACCGACCAAAAATAGGACATGATTTCCGTGAGGCTTTTGGCGCCGAAATACTCGCCGATCAAACCCGGTATGATGGTGAGCCTGATTCCGAAAAGAAACCCGTATGCGAGAACGAAGACATAAATCATCCAGCGGGTCCTTGAACACCCGAGCCAGACCAGACACATGGCGATCAGGAATGCGCAGACGATCAGGGTGTTCTTCCAGCCCAGCTTTTCCGACGTAAAGCCCCCGAAAATTCGGGACAGGATACTCACCCCGCCGATCAGGCCTAACAGGGCCGCGGCTTCGCCCTTGTGCATGCCCAGATGTTCAGCAAAGGGAACCAGATGGATGATGATCAGATGGGTCGCCATGGACGCGAAAATCCATAGTACGCAAATGACAAAAAAGGTCTTTGTCCTCACAATCTCCGACATGGTCCATGAAATGTCCTCCTGAGAGAAACGGTCCTTTCCCGGATCCTTCTCGACCGTAACATCTCCTGCTTCACCGCCATTGAATTCGCTTGCACCGTAAGGCGTCAATCCCATGGCGGTCGGAAAATCGACGATAAACGCCGCTACTACAAGCATGACGCCGCCCACAGCTATACCGATAATGAGATAGCTAAGGCGCCAATCCAGGTGCGAGACCAGCAGCCCGGCCAGGATCGGATACACCATGGCCCCGAACCCCAGCCCGGCGCTTACCAAGCCCACGACAATGCCCCTCTTCCTGATGAACCACCTCTGGACAAGGGCCAGGGGAAGAGACGTGGTCGCGGCCGCCCCGATGGACGCGATCCCGTAGTAGAGATAGTAGTCCCAGATCCCTCGAACCTGGCTGCACAGCGCAAAACCCAGCCCGATGAGGAAGGAGCATAGGAGAAACACGGCACGAGACCCGTATCCACTCGAAAGCCTCCCCATAATGGGCAGGGCGAAGCCGAAAAAAATGCAGTGAACGCCGTGAATGGATGACACAAGTGTTGCGCTCCACTGGAACTCCTGTCGTACCGAATTGAAAAATACGCCTATGGTATAGAACAGGCCGTATCCGCTGGCGCAGACAAAGCAGGAAAAGACAATGATCCAGCCGTAGAAAAATTTCCGCCGAATCCCCCTCATGGCACCCGCGTATCCCATTTCCCCCTGACCGTGCAGGCCAGCATCCCTTCGAGCCCGTCCGTCATATCCACCTTCGCCGTTGCCTTTCATGAAAAGCCCCCGGTTCATCCCCGGATCATCTTCCACGCCTGGCGGTGCAAAAGGGCAACCATAGTTCGCGAGCCGTCGGATCAGTCAAAGCATTGTGTGGCCCGCGATATGATATCGTTCTGGGTGTGTTCGGAAAGATCCACGAAAAAGGCGCTATATCCGACGATCCTCACAAGGAGATGTCCGTATTTCTCCGGGTTCTCGCCTCTACCATATCGGAAGCAAAGGATCTGCGCAGGTGGAACCCCGCCATGAGCCTCAGGGTCCAAAAGGCCTCCCACACGTCGTCAAAGACCGGATAGGAAACCGTTTTACCAGCCCAGAGCGGGAATGATACCGTTTCGGATCCAGGTAGGGCCCATCGTGGCATCCTGGGAACTCACCCTGAAAACACAGTTTAACAGCAGGTCAAACCCGGCCCCAACTGCCGGCCCGTTGATTGCAGCGATGACCGCTTGCCTTAACTCTCTCAGCGTGAGGATCGGCATGCCCATCTCTTTCAAAAAATCCCGGATCTCCAGGACCGTTCTCCTCGAGATATCACCGAGAAGAAATCTCACATCTCCTCCGGCACAAAACGCCTTTCCCGCACCGGTCAAGACCACAACCCGGATCGCGTCCTCGCTTTGAACTTCTTTCAATGCAAGCAGAAGCTTCCCTCCCAGGTTTGGATCCAGCGCATTGCCCGCTTCGGGCCTGTTGAGGAACAGCCTGGCTATGTGCTTCCGCTTTTCGTAGATGACATATCAGAGGTCCGTCCCTCTTTCCTTTCCGGAAAGATGCGGTCCCGCGGGGACCAGCGCACGGCTGCCATGATCCGATTCTCCCGCCGGGCGAGGCATGGCTTCCTGACATTCACTGGAAACGACGGTACCACCACAGGCGGGCTATTTTTTGGTCAGCTTCACACCCATCTTTCTGATATCCACCTCCCGGCCGGTCAGACCCTTCTCCTTGAGCTCCCCTTTCCTCACCTTTTCCGTTGCCGTCTTGGGGATGCTAACCACAAATTCGTAATAGCGCGGCACCATAAAATAGGGGAGCCTTTCATCCAAATACCGGACCAAATCCTCTACCTCCAGTTTCACGCCTTCCCGGACCTCCACATAGGCCTTGATTTCATCCTCGCTGATCTCAGAAGGAACGGCGACCACTGCGGATTCACAGACATCCGGATGGCTATTGAGGCATTCCTCGATCTTGACCGAAGAGATGTTCTCGCCGCCCCGGCGAATCGCGTGCTTGACCCGGTCGACGAAGATAAAGTAGCCGTCTTCACCCTTGCGGGCCATATCTCCCGTATGCAACCAAAACCCCCTCATGGTCTTCACCGTCTCCTCGGGATCCTTGTAATACCCGGCAAACAATTCCCACGGCTCTTCCGGATCTGGACGAAGGCACAGCTCCCCCGATTCTCCCGGCCCACAAGGCATGCCGTCTTCCCTTATCAGCTCCACGCAGCCCGTGCGTGAAAGCTGCTTACCGAGAGTCGGCACGGGCGGATTGACAGCGCCGAAAGCCGAATGCCCTTCACTCAGACCATACCCCGTAGCCACATCCCGGATCCCGAATCTCCTTTTGAAAGCCTCCACTTCTTCAGGATTGTAAGGAATGATCAGACAGCTCCGTAAGGTATTGTCTTTCTCCCACTCGCATTGCGGCGTTCGCAACAGGATCCCCGGCATGGTTCCCAGGAGATAACAGTAGGTGGCCCGGTAGTCATGCACGTGCTTCCAGAATTGGGATGCCGAAAAATCAGCCGTAGCCAAAGGCAGATCCAGCGAGATGGAACTGTAGAAATCGACCCAGAGTCCCGCCACATGAATCAGGGGACAAACGTTCAGCATCCTGTCCCCCTTCCTGAGAACGCCCTCTTGCGTTCTCTGGAGGATGGTATTTTGGCTGAAACGGTACGCCTGCGCCTGGTACTGGAGACATCCCTTGGGAGGTCCAGTGGTGCCTGACGTATAGGAGATAGCCATGATATCGCTGTCGGCGACCTCGATGTCGGGATTGTCCACGGAGCCGTTTGCCAAGAAGCGGTCAAACGAATACTGCCGGAACGGCAGGGCTGCCAGCGGATCATCTTCCCGCGGCCTTTCCGGACAGACGATAACGGTTTTCAGGGTCTTCAGCCGGTCCTGGATGGGAACCAGCCTCTCCAGATATTCGTATCGGGTAATCAGGGCCTCCGAATCCGAATGGTCGAGCGTGTAGGCAAGGATATCGCCCTTGTAGGCTGGATTAACGGGCACCCAGATGGCCCCAATCTTTGAAAGCCCTATCCAGCTGTAAATGATCTGCGGGCAATTGTTGAACATGACGGCCACATGGCTTCCCTTACCCAGGCCCAGGGCCAGCAGGCTATTGGCCAGGGCATTGGATCGCCTGTTTAATTCCCCGTAAGTAATCTCCTCATGGCCGAAAAGAAGCTTCGGGAAATCCGGCTTCTCTTTCGCCTTGTCTTCGATGATGAATTTCAGATTTCGCTCTTTGCCCACATATCTTTTGAATGTGAAATCACCCGATGACACGAATTCCATGACTTGTATACCTCCAAATCCCTTTTTCTGCGTTGGACGACCCGGCGGTGCCAATCCCCCTATCTGTGCGGGTACCCGGAACCGACTTCAGGACCAGCGACAGGAATTGCCCCTCTTACTGCAGAGCCACCTGAGATTCCTTGCCCGACCGGGTTTTGGTGGAACCGGCGCCATCCGGCCCGATCTCGCCGAGGCTCTGCTCGGTTCGTGCAATGACCTGATCCTGGAGTTCCCGGGGAAGCTGTGTAAAATATGCGCTGTATCCGGCCACCCTCACCACCAGGTCCGAGTACCGGTCCGGATTCTTCTGGGCGTCCCTTAGGGTTTCCGTGGATACGGCATTGAACTGGATGTGCCAGATGGGCAACTGGGCCCACGTCTTGAGATATCCCTTGAAGGCGGCCCGGTGTTTGCCTACAAGGAAAGCCGGAAAGAAGCGCTGGTTCAGGAGGTGATCCCAGCCCGTGATCAAAGGGTCGAGATGGGCCACGGACTTAAGGACCGCGGTCGGCCCCTTTCGATCGGTCCCGGCGTGAGGGGACACGGTGGCATCCGCACAGGGCTCACCGTCCCTTCTGCCGTCGGGCGTGGCTCCTGTGCCCAGCGAAAGGGCATAGTAACCGGCGGCGATACTCGAAGCGAGGGTATAACGGCCCCCAGCGATCCCTTGATACTTCTGAAACTGCCGGTTGGATTCAACATGCACCCATCTCATGATCTCATCGACGTAAGAATCATCGTTTCCGTACTTGGGTACCCGGTTGATGGCCCACTGCCTCAGGTCCTCGTAGCCGTCCCAGTTATTTTTGAGCGCCTCCATCAGTGTACTCATGGAACATCGTTTTTCCTCGAACACCATCTTTCCCAGAACGGCCAGGGAATTGGCCACGTTGGTAGGTCCTGCCGCGAGTACAGTGACCCCCTCCCGGTACATATTCGCCGAGGCTTCTTTTCCCTTCTCGAGTCCGCCGTCGACCAGGGCCGAACTGAAGGGTCTCTGGCCGTACGTTCGATACAGATATGCGGCCATGTTCCACATGGTGCACACGGCTCCGGCGATGAAATCCACCTGTTTCAGATACGCCTGCTTCACGTCTTCCAGGGATCGAAACGTTTTGGGATCACCCGTGTCGACGCCGACCCGGATACCCGTGAATTTGTCCACTCCCCGGTTCAATGCCAACTCCAGGCACTTGAGGAGGGAGACGGCTCCCACATTCGGGACCATAGGGTGGATCGATTTCCCCGGGATCCCCCATCGCACACATGCCGGGATGGAATAGGTATTGGCCACTTCCTCCGGGATTTCATGGATCTTCTCCAGGTATTTTACGATCACTCTGTCGTTGAAAAAGGCCGGCTGGCCATGCCCTGTTGCGACGAGGTCGAGGGCCTTTTCAATCAAGGCATCCGGGGTGCCCTCGTGATACCGAAGGACAAGAGCAGGCTCCCGTGTTCTGCATGCCATGGTGGTATCAATCATCAAGTACGACATCTCATTGGTGGCATCGCTTCCATCCTCCTTGAGCCCGCCAAGCGCAAAATTCTGCCATGCAAGAGCGCCCACCTGGATCCCGGCAGATACTGGGATACTCAGTTCCCCCACGTCCTCTATCTTCAGCCACAGACAGCCCAGGAGTTCCAGCGCCCGCTCCCTGGTGACAGCCTTTGTCTCCAGATCCCGGAGATAGTAGGGGTTCATGAGCTGATCGAACCGGTAGCCCGCTCCGTGGGCTATGGATTCCAGGCGCTGCGCAAGGTGGACAAAATAGAAAAACTGAAGGGCTTCATGAAAATCCCTGGGAGGGTTTTCGGGGACCCACGAGCAGACCTCTGCGATCTTCCTCAGCTCTTGAGCCCGATCCTCATCCGGCGTCTCCCCGGCCAAATCCGCGGCCAGAGACGCATACCTCCGGGCCCATGCCATGACCCCTTCGCATGCAATCAACACTGCCGAATAAAACTCCCGCCTTTGCACATACGCTTCCACATCCATCCCTGCAGGTACGGTGCAACGAAGCCTGTTGAGTTCCTTTTCCGCGTCTACGACAACTCCTTTCAATCCGGTACGCAGCAGACGTTCAAAATTGACAAAGGGCCTCCCTTTTCCCATCCCTACGGTCACGTGCCCGACCACCTGTCTGTGGTCGGAAAAGGGCCTCAGGTCATCCGGCAGCAGCGCCCTCCATCGATCCTCTATGGATCTCCCTTCCCAGTAGTCGATGATGGAAAGAAGTTCTTCTCTTTCTTCCCCGGACAGCATGTCCCGGAACCCGTCATTCAGCCCATCCTTTATCCATTGCGTGGATATTTCCAAATAGAGAGGCAGACGATGTTGTGCACTGGTTTCATTGCCGACGATGAGTTGGTGTGGGTCAATATAGATACTCATATTTTCCAGGAAATACCGGAAAGCCTTGGCTTTTCTAATGATTTCCGCCTCTCCTTCCGTCATTCTATATACCTCGGTCATCAGACGGGACCGCTCCAAGCAGAGAGCGATCCCCGGTGGATACTTCGTGACATTCGCCCTCTGGCCCGCGTCATAGACAGACCGGATTCCCTTGGGAATCATCTGCTTCCTGATCTCCCTGAATCTTTCCATATATCTTTCCATTCCATCACCTCCTTGATCAGCACCGAGACCAGGTTCTGAGTGGGGACCTCTTTGAAGACCCCTCTGTGGTCGGCAATCGGCGTTCTCAAGGCTTGAACAATGACAGGATCTCTTTCTTTCTGCATATTCATCGCATATGTCCCGGTAACCACAGAGCGAGCTCGGGAAACAGGATCAGCAAAGCAAACAGGATCCAGATGACCACCACGAACGGCGCCGCCCCCATTGCAACATCCCACAATGTGGTACCTTCTTCGGCAATCCCCAGGATGACGAAAAGATGAATTCCGATGGGAGGGGTGATCATGGCCAGTTCACATCCGACGATCATGATGATGCCCCACCAGACAGGGTCATAGCCCAAACTTTTGACAATAGGCAGCGAAATGGGAAGGACGATGAGGAGCAGGGCCATCACGTCGAGAAAACATCCCAGAATCGTGATCATCAACAGAAGTATGATTATGATTCCCCAGTTGGGCAGCTTGAAACTGAGGATAAACTCCTGAAGCCAGTCACTGATCCCACTCGCAAAGCAGAGCAAGGAAAAGATATTGGCTCCAACTACCAGCATGTAGATCATGACCGTGGTTCTACCGGCGCTGGCGATTGCCTTCTTGAGGGACTGCCGGGTCAGACGACCGTAAAAGATCACGATGAGTAGTACGAAAAAGGCGCCGGCCGCTCCCGCCTCCGTGGGGGCCCAGATCCCTGCGTAGATACCGCCCAAAACCACCAGGAACAGGATCACAAGCGGGATCAGATTGACCAGGGATTTCACCTTTTCCATGGTCGAAACCGGCTCCGGTTTTGGGCATAATGCCGGGTTGATGATAGCCCGCCCGGAGATGTAGGCGGCCATCAGAATGGTGAGGAGAAGCCCTGGCACGATACCTGCGAAGAACATCCGTCCCATGGAGCACTCGGCCTGGACTGCGTAGAGAATCATCAATATGCTTGGGGGAATAATTGCCGACAGGCCCCCGCCCATGGCGTGAGTCCCCAGCGCCAACCGCCGGTTGTATCCTTTTCTCTCCATTTCCGGTTGGGCCACGCCGCCGATGGTGGCGGTTCCGGCGATCCCGGAACCGCACATGAAACCGAATAGGGCCGAAACGATGGTACTCACAATAGCCAGGCTCCCGGGTACCCTGCCGAGCCATTTGGAAGCCGTATCGTAGAGGTCCCTCCCGAATTCATGAGCGCCCACTATATTGCCCATTAGGATGAAGACGGGGACGGCAAGCAGGCCCACGCTCGTTACCTGGGTCCAGACAACGTTGGAGATGGCCAGGGTCATCCCCGAAAACCCTTCAATCAGGATGAGACCCATGGTTCCTGCAAAACCCAGGCACACGAATATGGGCAAACCCAGAAAAAGGAGAATCAGCAGCAGACAGACACCAATTATTCCACCGGTCATGGGCTCAAGCATGGGACACTCCTTGCGTGCAACTGGCCCCCAGGGACAGCTGAATAAGGCGAACGCCTGAAATCAGGAACTGCAATCCCAGAAGAATAAAGCCAAGGACACACACGCTCTTGATGGGCCATAGGAGGATGAAAGCCCCCTGGGAATGCTCCTTGATTGTGTAGGACGACTGAACAAATAAGAAGCAGTAGTAGGTGATGGCCGCGCAATAGGGAATGCCGAACACGATGTAGTTCAGACCCATGATGAAGTCCCGAATCCTGGGCTTGAGCCTGACTACGAAGACCTCCACGTGGATGTGCCCTCCGATCTTCAGCACATAGGCAGCACCCAGCATGGATACAAATACCATCGCGATCTGGCCGATCTCCGTGGCCGCCTTGAAGGGATTATTCAACACGTAGCGCCGGAATATGGCCACCACCACGAATCCCGCTTGCAGCGCAATAAGCACATACGCCACCTGCCCGAGGAAACTGTTAACCTTATCGATACCTCCAGCAATTCTAGCAAATCCCGACATATCGCCTCTCCCTTCGGTTCCGGATGCGGAGTGAGCGCGGGACCTTCCGAATGCGTGGCTCACCCTGTGGTCGGACATGGTCGCGTCTTAACGTTGATTATACTTTTCCACGATTTCCATGGCCTTTTTGCCGAGCGCGCCGGTTTTTGAAAGCCACTCCTCGACCAGCGGCCTACCCGCTTCGATCCAGGCCTTCCTTTCTTCGGCGTTGGGCCGGTAGTACTTCATGTGTTGGGGCATGACAATATCGTGATTGTACGCATCGTCCGCCAACATGACGCCCCGATGCGCCTTCACCAAAAGGGTCAGAATCTCCAACAGCGGTTCTCTCAATTCCTTCGGGACCTTTCTTTCAAGAGACTTCTTGTTGACGATGAGCATCATGGGGCCCAGTCCCGGGGCAAAGTCCACGAAATACTTGCAGGGCTCCATCAACTTCCAGCTCACGAAGTTGCTCGTGAAACCGGTGCACCCGTCAATGACGCCGCGCTCGATGGACTCGTAGCATTCGGCAATGGGGACGTTCACGCCCGTGCCGCCGCAAGCGTCCACGTATTTTACATGCATGCGACCCATTCCCTTGATTTTCAGGCCCTTCATGTCGGCAGGCACGCGCACTTCCTTCTTCGTGTTCGCGCAGGGATACCAGAAGCCGATATTGGTCAGGCCGATGACCTTCAGATTCGTGAGACCAGCCTGGTAATAGGCCTCCTCGTAGAGCTCTGTCAGCCCATTGTCAAAGGCATCGTTGAATCCCTTGGTATCCCTCCAGATGCCCGGCAAATCCGTCAATCCCAGAAAGGGGATGCTGGCCGACATCATCGGCGGATATGAAAAGCCGATATCCGCTACCCCTTTGTTGATCCCCACGTCCATTTCCGTGCTCCGCAAGAGCGTCGCCGAGTGGTAAATCTTGATCTTGATCTTGCCGCCGGTGATCTTTTCCACCATGGGCATCATGGCCGTATAATACCTCACAAACGCGTGATTGGCAGGCTGATACATAGCCATTTTCAGGGTCACCGCGCCGCCGGCAACCCCATGCAGCGGCATAACCACCAGTAGAAACAATACGCAGAGAGCAGTCAACAAGAGCTTTTTCATATCCCGTTCCTCCTCGTATAAATGTTTGTGTTAACTAAAACGCTTTCTAAGTTCTTTACATGTTGACAGGGTCCCGGTATCATACCTGTGGGGTATGAGGGAAAATTCCTTTTCCTCCTGTTGCCCCCTGTTGAACCAGGGGTGACTTCTTGAGAAAGGCTGTTTCCTTTGGAACCGGCTCCTTCTCCTTGTCCGTCCGCCCCGGGGTATATGCGCCTTACCGGACACTAGCGCTGGTTGTATTTCTCGACAATGTCCATGGCCTTCCTGCCGAGGGGCCCTGTTTTGGAAAGCCATTCCTCCACCAAGGGTTTCCCGGCATCCCGCCACAGTTTGACCTCTTCAGGCGTCGGCCTGTAATATTCCATATGCTGCGGCATGATCACATCATGGTTGAAGCTGGTTTCTGCTGCCATGACACCCCTGTGGGACAAGACGATCAGTTTGAGAATTCCCAGGACAGAAGCCCGCAGGTCTTCTGGAATCTTTTTCAGGGAGTCGCTGTTGATGATCAACATCATGGGCCCGAGCCCGTGACCGAAGTCCAGGAAATACTTGCAGGGCTCCATGAATCTCCAGCTCACAAAATTGCTCGTAAAACCGGTACCTCCGTCCACGATGCCCCGTTCCATGGCTTCATAGCGCTCAACAATAGGGATATAAACGCCTTTCCCCCCGCATGCATCGATGTACTTCACGTGCATCCTTCCGCACCCGGCAATTTTCAACCCCGCAAGATCCGAAGGGACCTTGACGAGCTTCTTTGTGGTGGCGATGTACCAGAAACCGATATTTGCAAGTCCCACGATCTTGATGTTTTTCATGCCCCCTTCGTGATAGGCCTGTTCGTAGAGGTCGGTCACGCCGTTATCAAAGGCATCGTTGAACCCCTTGGTATCTCTCCAGATGCCCGGCAGATCCGTCAATCCCATAAACGGGATACTGGCGGACACCATCGGAGGATAGGAAAGGCCCATATCAGCAACCCCTTTGTTGATGCCCTCATCCATGTTCGTGCTCTTCAACAGTGTTGAAGAATGAAACAGCTTGACCTTTACCCGTCCCCCAGTGATCTTCTTTACTTTCGGGAGCATGGACTGGTAGAATTTGACAAAGGCGTGCTTTGCGGGCTGATACATGGCCATCTTGAGTACCACCGTCTTGGCCGCCACGGATGTCACTGGGCCAAAGGCGACAATTAGAAAGACGCACAACGACACGACTAAAGCTTTTCTTATCATAGCTCTCCTCCTTTCGGGGACAGACCCCCACCTCCAAGTTGCTTCCATGAATTCAACTCTAGCCTCCTGAGGGATTTAACCGCTTGCCTTCCGCTGGTTTTCCACCCCCTTTCTTCCATCCCTGTCTCCTGTGCGTTTGATCACAGGTCCCTTACCAAGCCATACGCCGACCAAATGGCGTCATGGATCCTTCTGCCCCCCCCGCAATCGCCTATGGCGTAGACATTCGGATATTCCCGGTAGAGGTATCGGTACAACGCATTGACCGGCCGAAGTCCTGTAGCGAATATGACGCCTTCCGCTTCCACTTCGACGCGGTCGCCGCTTTTTTCATCCCGGTAGACAACCCGGTCCTTCATGATTTCCATCGCACGGGCGTTCGTCCTGATGGCCACCCGGTTGAAGACGAGCATGTCCATGAGCATCTGGCGGTTGGCCGCCTGGACGCCGTCTGCCAAAATCTCGGGCAGTATTTCCAGAACGCAAACCTCCTTGCCCATGTTTCTCAGCCACAGGGCCACTTCACATCCCATCAGGCCGCCGCCGATGACAACGATCTTGTTCCCTACGTCCCTTTCTCCTTTCAAAAGATCAACACAGGTCAAAACGTGCTCGTGGTTCCGGATCTCAACAGACTCCGGCAGCTCAGCCCTTGAGCCCGTGGCCACCAGAAGCGCATCGAAATCCTCCGTTTCCATCATGGTCCCGCTCACCTCCACACCGTATTTCACTTGGACGCGAAGCTTTTCCATCTGCTGAAGATAGTACCGGAGCAGCCTTTCCTGGCCATGCTTGAAGGACAGTTTTTCGATCAGGGGCAGGTGTCCCCCGAGTCGTTCCGACTTTTCATACAGGATGACCTCATGTCCTCTGAGGGCGGCCACCCGGGCCGCTTCCATACCGGCCACACCACCGCCGATGATTACGATTCTCTTCTTGCGATCCGCCGCGCCGATGCCGTAGGTCTTCTCCCTTCCGCAGGCCGGATTCATGGAACAGGAAAGAGGCTTCTTCTGTCGAAGCCGGTACATGCACCCATATTGGCAGCCCAGGCAGGGCCGGATATCCGCGAAGCGTTTTTCCGCCACCTTGTTCGGCCACGACGGATCGGCCAGGAGCCCCCTGCCGATGGCGATGATGTCCGCCATGCCTTCTTCGATGGTTCGAATAGCCAGTTCCGGATCGTCCATGCGACCGACCCCGATGACGGGCACCTGGACAACCTTCTTGGCCTCCCGCGCCATGTCGATCATATTCCCGTAAGGCATATAGACTGGAGGATGGGCCCAGTACCAACTGTCGTAACACCCCTTGTCCACGTGGAACAGGTCCACGCCCGCGTTCTCAAGAATCTTCAGCAGCTCCAGGCCCTCCTCCAGATCCCGTCCAGCCTCCTCAAATTCCTCTCCTGGCAGCGCTCCCCGATTCAGGCCCTTCGTCATGTGCCGCAGGCCCACACGGTAACAGACCGGGAAGTCTTCTCCCACCCGGCTCTTGATCTCCCGGATGATCTCAATGGCAAACTGCAGCCTGTTTTCAAGGGCCGGACCGCCGTATCTGTCTTCTCTTTGGTTCCATATCCCGGTGGCGAACTGGTCCAGGAGATAGCCCTCGTGCCCGTGGAGTTCTACCCCGTCACACCCCGTATGCGCCACGATTTCGGCAGCGTCCCCGAAGGCCTTGACGATCTCCTCCACCTCGGCGGTTTCCAGAGCCCTGCATATGATAGAAGGATCCCACACGTTCGGAATGGCTGATGCCGAGACGGGAACGCCCTCCATGTGTTCCGGAATGGACACCCTGCCGAACCCCGCGGTAAGCTGAACAAACACCTTGCTTCCAAAATGATGTACCCTCTCTGCAAGCTCCCCATAAGAGGAGGCATCGTTCCAAGAAATAAAGGGAATATTCGCTTTTGGCATATTTACGATCTTACGTTCTACCTTAGTAATTCCCGTGATAATCAGGCCCGTCCCGCCTTTTGCCCGCTCGGTGTAGTAATCGATGACCCTGGATTTCAGGCTGCCGTCGGGGTTCACCATTCCCAGGGTCCCCATGGGGGCCATGGCAATGCGATTCCGAATCTCGATCCTTCCCACCTGTATGGGACTGAAAAGCCTGGGTAGCGTCACCGATGATTCTCCCTGTTCCCGATCCTCTGTTTCGATTCCGCCCATGCCCCGCCTCCGGAGACCGCAACCTCTCCATTGCCGTGGCATCTAAACACTCTTCAGTTCTCCCTCCACAACCATACGAACCAGTTCCCCTTTGAGGACCTTCCCAAACGTATTTCGGGGGAAATCCTCTACGAAATATATGGAAGTGGGTTTCTTGTAGCTTGCAATATACTTCTTGCAAAATTCAATGATATCCTCTTCACTGGCTCGGGCTCCCGCTTTGAGGATTACGGCGGCCTTAACGGTCTCCCCCCACTTCCTGTCCGGCACGC
The DNA here is from genome assembly GCA_019308905.1 of Deltaproteobacteria bacterium. Classification (NCBI taxonomy): domain Bacteria; kingdom Pseudomonadati; phylum Myxococcota; class Myxococcia; species Deltaproteobacteria bacterium. The sequence continues at coordinate 11,598 of JAFDHF010000046.1, read as the reverse complement.
CGAAGGCCACCACCGATTTGACAGCGGGGTGTTTCTGGATGGCCAGCTCAACCTCTGCCGGGTAGATGTTCTCGGCTCCGCTCACGATCATCTCCTTTTTTCTGCCCACGACAAAACAGCAGGCCGGATCATCCGGATGCTGCATTCCCAGATCCCCGGTGTGGAGCCACCCGTCTCGGATGACATCGGCCGTTTCATCGGGCTTTTTCCAGTATCCTTTCATGACATGGTCACCCTTCGTGATAATCTCTCCCACAACACCCGGGGCAACATCCGCTCCCCCCTCGTCGACGATCCTAAGATCCACATGGGGTAGGGGACCGCACATGCCTGCCGGGATGTGTTCCGTCCGGATGGGAGATGTCTCCATGAGCGCCTCCACCTTCGAGAGATTTCCCCGGTTAATGTGGGAAAAATTGACCCATGAGAAGGTTTCGGAAAGGCCCAGACCCACCGTGAAATACAGTTCGGGATTCGGGAATACCTCAAAGGCTTTCTTGACCGTGGAAAGCTTCTGGGGTTGGCCGGCGGATGCAATAAAGTGCAGGTGAGACAAATCATAATCGGAGGGGTCCTGACCGTTGGAAAAGGTCATCTCGAGCATGATGGGGGCCGTACACCATTTCGTCACCCTTTCCTTCTCGAGAACCGTGTAGATGGTCCGGGGGTCGAAATTGGCGATCACATTCTGCATGCCCATCACCAGACCTGCAAAGTTGCCGATAACGCCCACGTGGAACAGGGGATAGCTGGCCATGATCACGTCGGTACCGTCACCGGCCCACCTTCCGGAAAAACCCTTATAGGCATATACCTGAGAAAGCATATTCCGGTGCGTCAGCATGACACCCTTCGGCTTCCCGGTCGTTCCGCTTGTATAGTTGATGCAGGCCACGTCATCTTCGTGCACCTCGATCCCCTTGGGAATATCCGGGGCGTAACCCGACCGCACCTCTTCATAGTCGAAGTATCCTCCCCTGGGCTGCCCCACGAGTACGAACTCCCTGATTCCCTTCAGTTCCGCCCGAATCGGCTCGATCTTGCTAATAAACTGCTCTTCCACCACGAGCACCCGGGCGCCGGAGTCCTCGAGCTGGAACTGGAGTTCCCGGGGAGACAGCCGATAGTTCAGGGGTACAATGATCATTCCGGAAAAGGGGACCGCGAAATAGAGCTCCATGATCTCCGGCACGTTGGACAGCAGACAGGCCACCCGATCGCCCCTGGCAAGCTTCAAATCTAGGAGGGCATTCATCAGCCGGAACACATTGTCGGTGAACTCCTTGTGACTGATGCGCCGTTTGCCATCCGTGACGGCCATCCGGTCCGGATAGAATCTTCTGTTTCTTTCGAGTGTATCGCCGATAACCATCTGCTTTCGCCTTCCTGCAATCAGCAGACCTCTTCCAGTATCTCAGCGATATCTTTTACGACAATCTTGTCTTCCACGCCTTCCGCGTTTGCCGCATCATCCAGCATCCTGGCGCAGTTGGGACAGGCCACCGCAACCATTTCCGCGCCCGTCTCCAGGGACTGCCTGATTCGAACGCGCGCAGGGCTTCGAGGCCCGCCTCCCAGCATGTCCGTAAAAAAATTCCCCCCTCCGCCGCCGCAGCAGAATGCGTTGTGCCGGTTCATTTCCATCTCAATCAGTTCAAGTCCCGGAATTGCCCCCAGTACCGCCCTTGCAGACTCATAGTCGCCGTTGTGTCTCCCCAGGAAGCAGGGATCGTGGAACGTGACCCGTTTTCCCATCTCTTTTTTCGGGCTGATGACCCCGGAATCCAGAAGTTGGCTCAAAAGCTGTGTGTAGTGAAGGGGCTCCGCCGTCATCCCCAAGCGCGGGTAATCATTTTTCAGGGCGTTGAAACTGTGGGGGGATAGCGTGAAGATCTTTTTGACGCCCCTCTCCTGGAAAGTCCGGATATTCTCTTTCGCAAGGTACTCAAACAGCCCCTTCTCGCCGACCTTGTTCACTTCATTCCCATCGCAGACCTCCCCGGATCCCAGGATTCCGAAACTGACACCGGCTTTCAAGAGCAGGCCTGCCAGGGCCCTGGCCATGCTCTTGCCCCTTTCGTCGTAGGATCCCACACAGCCCACATAGAAAAGGAACTCCTGATCGGAGTAGGTCTCGACACCCAGGTCATCGGCCCATTTCGCTCGATTCTCCGCTGTTTCCAGGTACGGGTTTCCATGCCGGCCGATGTTTTTCAGAAAATCTCTCACCTCGGGAGGAATCAAGCCCTTTTCGATGGCCTCGTATTTGATTTCCTCAATAATCCTCATCGGAAACACACCGATGTTCGGCCCGCATTGTTCATCGCATCCACCACAATCGGTGCAGGTATAGATGCGTTTCATCAGGTTGGCATTCAATTGCAGTCTGCCGTCGATGACGGCCTTGGCGATTTCAATCCTTCCCACGGCATAATGGGACTCAAAACCGAATTTGAGGCCAGACGGGCAGATGGGCATAAAGGGGCCAAAGGCCGTCTTGCACGCACCGCATTTCAGGCAATGGTTAATTGTTTCCACATAGTCTCTCAGCATGATCGTGTCTCCTCCAAAGATGGAAAGGAGGCTCTATTCCCCCTGTTCGAATGAATACGGGCCGTGGGCCATCATAATCCCGTTCGGGTCTACCAGCTTCTTGATCCCCCTGATGAGATTCGAATAGCTGGGAAGGGCCACGCGATCAAGGAAACTCCTGTTGGGAATGGTATGCACGGCGCCGTATTTGAGCACCATGACCCGGTATACCTCTCGGATACACTCGAATACCTTACGGGTTTCTTCTTGATCGGCCGGATCGTAGAGCAATTCCTGTTCCACGTAGACCGTGGAACAGCGATCATAGGGAATGATCACCAGTTCGGGATACTGCCGTTCTCCGCTCAATGGATCCCTGACATCGAATTTTTCGGCCAGTTCAATGACCTCGTCCGTCATCTTCACCACCTTGGTCACGGGCAGGCAGCCGATGGCCGCTCCAAAACCGGAAAACGGCGCATACATCCTCAGGGATACATTGCTGGCTCCCTCGGCCAGGGTGATCACGGGATCGGCGATCTCCGGGGCAAGGCCCAGCAGTGTTCCGTTCTTGGCTGCAACCTCCTCGCCCATGATCTCCCGGTATATCCCGATGAGCCTTTCGTCACCCTTAATGCCGGGCACCATGATGTAGGGGGGCAAGGCATCCAGAACCCGCCTCCTCTCTTCAGGCCTTCTTTGCTCCTCGGGAGACAAGGCTGCATGCATGGCCATATCCTTGTTGTAGACCACGTTCGACCGCGTGATCTCCAGGCGCTCGATGCTCTGCATGGTCCGCAATGCTGAATCCAGGTCATTAAACCCGTATATCAGGGACTCCTCGATCTTTCCAATGGGACGAAGCCTGATCACCATCTTGGTGATAATGCCGTAGTTTCCCATGCTCCCCCGGAACAGGCCGGCGACATCGGGCCCGTAGGCGTACCGGAAGTAGGGATTTAACTCCGAACCGATCCGGGTCGCCTGGGATCCCGTCCTGATGATTTCCCCATTGGGCAAGACCGCTTCGAATGTGACGGCACGATCCATCGAGTAGACCGTCGCGTAATGGGTAATGTTGGTGAAAAGAAAATTCCCCACAGGCCCCACGCAGTAAGGACCGCCGATGGCAATGGCATCAAGGCCCTTGGGCCTTGCCGCCTTTCTCAGCGCCCCCCAGGTAACACCGGGTTCAATGGTCGCCGTCATGGTCTCGGGGTTAACTTCGTGAATCCGGTTCATTCGTTTCAGATCAATGACGATCCCGCCCCCGTAGGGAATGGCTGCCCCGGCAATGTTGACGCCGAAGCTCCGGGGATACAGCGGGAGTCCGTATTCATTGGCCACCGCCACGATGGACTGGACTTCGCCCGCATGCTCGGGCAGGACCACACAATCGGGCATGGGGATATCTCTACCCATCAATGCGCTGTACGAATCCCGGGTATACGGTATGAGGTCCACCTCGTCCGCGGAGAAATTCTCTTCACCCACTATCCTTTCCAGTTCCGCCAGTGCCTTGTCTTTCGATTTCACGCAGCAACCTCCATATGGACGTCGTTTCAGGTTCTCCTATCCGGCGGAATACCCGATCTACGCATAGGACCGGGAACACAACACCATCATTCCGGCTCCTCAATAAAGAACTCGCAGCAGTCATCCCCTTTGGGATAGGCCTTGCCCACGGTCACCTTCACCTGCGGCGCCAGTTGCCGGGCCAGGCTGCCGTACTCCTCCGCGCAATTGATGTGGCACGTGCTCCTGTTTTCGTCTCCGAAATCCTTCCTTTTTTCCCATATACGGCAGACCTTGTTCACGAACAGTCCTTTTCGGGGGGATTCCAGATAGGCTCCCACGTATTTGTCCGCACCATAGCCCCAGACCTCTGAGCTGTACAGTTTCATCAGCTTGATCACATCTTCCACCGTGGGCTTCAGGTCATAGTATTGTATGAGCTTTCTGGCACACCTACCGCTCATGGTAGCCTGTACCTTCTTGGAGATCTCAATGGCCGTCTGCTCTCCGTATTGCTCCTTCAACAAGGTTTTGTAGGTGGTGGATAACGCATAGGCAATGTCGATCATCCTGCGATACCGCTCTTCCCAGGTTAGTTTAGGAACTTCCAACTCTTTCATTTTGCCTCTCCTTCTTCTCTTATGGATTCAAGCAGCAATTCTGAAATATCCCTCACCGCCAGCTTGTCCTCAAGCTGCTCCGTCTTGAGGGCGTCCTCGAACATCTTGGCGCAGTAAGGGCACGCAACAGCCAGAATTTGCGCACCGGTCCGGACGGCCTCCCGAACCCTCACCCTGGCGGGACTTTCCGGCCTGGTACCGATGATATCGGTGAAGAAATTGCCGCCGCCCCCGCCACAGCACAGGGAGTTTGTGCGATTCCTCTCCATTTCAACCATCCTAATCCCCGGAATGGATCGAATGACCTCTCTCGGGGCATCATATTCGTCATTGTGCCGGCCCAGAAAACAGGGGTCATGATACGTGACGGTTTTTTCCGATCCGGCCCCCGTCAGGAGTCTTCCGGAGCCGACCAAGTCCCTCAAAATCTGCGTATAATGAAACACCTCGAAATCGCCCCCATGGGCGGGATAATCATTTTTCATGGTATTGTAGGCATGCGGGGAAAGGGCAATGATCTTCCTGACCCCTTGGCTTTTGAATCGCCGTATGTTTTCCTCCGCCAGATATTGAAAAAGGCCCTTTTCGCCGACAATATTGACCTCATTGCCGTCGTTCAGCTCCTCCCGGCCGAGGATGCCGAATTCCACTCGCGCCTCCTTCAACAGGCCAGCCAGGGCCCTGGCCATCTTCTGGCCCCGTTCATCGTAGGAACCCACACACCCGACGTAGAGAAGGTACTCCTGCCCGGAAAAGGCAATATCGAGACCCCTCGCCCACCGGTCACGGTCTTCGGCACGTTCCCCATAGGGATTTCCATAACGGTAAACATTCTTGAGAAAATCCCTCACGGCCGGGGGGATGAGGCTGTTTTCCACCAGGTCCGCACGCATGGCCGACGCTACGGCGGAAGGGTCCACCAGCACCGCACCCGTTTTCCGGTCCGTGGCCCCGCACAAGATCCGACAGTTCCCGCAGGCCGTGCATCGGTAGACCATGTCGGCCATCTCTTTGGTATATTCCAGACGCCCTTCCAGGATCTCCCGCGCGAGGGTCATGAGCCCCCTGGGCGTCTCGGCTTCGAAACCGGCCGATACCATGTACATGGGGCAGGGCGAGATATCCTTCTTGTACCCGCCTTTGCAGACGCCAAACCCCGAACAGCGATAGATGCTGTATTCCATTGCTCTCAGATACTCCTTCTCCATCATCACAGTCTCCACAATCCAGGATTCAGTATGTTGTTGGGATCAAGGGCGCTCTTGATAGCCTTCACGAAACGATGGTACTCCGGCTGCCACACGCTTGCGCTTTTCCGCGTCAGGTTTCCCTGAGCGCCCTCTACAAATCCCCCGTATTCCAGCAGATGATCTACTTCCTCGTAACCGATCTGTTCGAATGCTTCCTTCTCCTTTTCGTTCATCTTGCCCTCGTCCATGAAGTAGAGATGCCCCATGACTACACTGTGACGCTCCTTTGGGACGATATACTTGACGCTGTCTGTGACATATATGTCCAGTCCTGCGGCGCTCATCTTTTCCTTGATGAATCCTTCCTGTTTCCGCAAGAAATCAGGCGCGTCACTCTTTCTCAAGATGTGTTCGAAATACTTGAACTTACCCCGGCTGGCATAGTACTTGCCCAACTGCCGCCCCGAAAACGTCATGATGATATCCCTGGCCAGCGTGTTGGATATCTCCTCACCCCCGCCCTCCCGGCACAGGGTCTCGAGCCAGGCTTTCCTGAATGCAATTTCTTCTTTTGCCCCCCGTATCACGTAGAAGATGGTCCATTTCTTCTCCCAGACGGGCAGGATGCCCACCATCCTCGTATAGAGATAGGGATTGACTCGCATCAACTTCGAGAAGACCGCCCACATCTCCTCAAAGCTCTCAAATTGAAATGCGCCGTAAGTGAACTCGCCCTGTTTAGGAAAAACCCGGAAATACACCCGCGTCTTGATCCCGAAGACACCAGCGTCGCCCAGGAACATCCCCGTGATATTGGGAGATCCGGGCGTCCTGTCCACCATATGTTCTGTATGCTGGTTGGTCCCGGGTCCGGCGCCGGTCGTGATGATATCGCCATTGGGGAGAACCACTTCCAGTCCAAGAATAAAATTGCCCAGTTCCCCGACCACGGCGAGATCCGATGGTTCTCCGCCGCCGTTGAATCCGCTTAAGACGCCGCCTAAGGTATCGATGTATTGGGGGATATCCACGGTGTGCATGTGGTAACCCCTTTCGGCAATGATGGTGGAGAGATCGCTCAGGACGATCCCCGCCTCTGCGGCGGCGACCATGTTTTCTTCATCCAGGTACAGGAAGCGGTTCATGCGCGTCAGATCCACCAGGATACTGTCCGAAACGCGTTCGCTTTTCGGAAATCCGCCGAGCGCCGTACTGGCTCCGCCTCCGCGCGGGATGATGGGCACGCTGTGCTGGTTGGCGAGCTTTACGATCTCCGACACTTCTTCCGTTTTGCACGGCTTCACCACAATGGCTGGGGCCTCGCCTCTTCCCCAGCTCGGGCCCCTTGTATAGGATTTCCTCACGTATTCCTGCTCGCTAACGTATTTCTCCCCCACAATGGCCGCGAGAGATTCCCTGAGTGATGCTGTCATACCTGTCCTCCGAAAAGACTCCGATTGATAATTTGCCGCTTCCACAGGAAAGACGCCGCCCCGGTGGGCACCGAAGGATGTCCGTGTCCAGGCCTCAGGCCCTCCCGGGGGGTACGGGTCACTGGCAGACGCCCCCGCCTCGGTGTTTGCAGACCAGCGGGCTATCTTCCCTTGAAAACAGGCTTGCGTTTCTCAATAAAGGCCGCTGCCCCTTCCTTTTGATCTTCCGTACCGCACAGGTAGCTCCAGCGATCAATTTCGATCTCAAGCCCTTGATCCAGGGCCATACTCAGCCCCTGATGGATCGCTTCCTTGGCGGCTCTGACAGCTAGGGGAGGCTTGCCAGCAATGCCTTCGGCCATCTCCATAGCCTCGCGCCTCAGTTCGTTCCCCGGAACCACCTTGTTCACCAATCCGATCCGCTGTGCCTCCTGTGCATCAATGAACCGACCCGTGTAAATTAACTCCTTTGCAATCCCTTCACCCACGAGTCTGGCCAGTCTCTGGGTTCCCCCGGCACCCGGGATGACGCCCACATTGATTTCCGGCTGCCCCAGCTTGGCATGCTCCGCGGCAATGCGGATATCGCAGCACATGGCCAGCTCAAGGCCGAGGCCGAGGCAGAAGCCGTTGATGGCGCAGATAACGGGCCTGTCGAAGTTTTCGATCTTGAGCAACAAGGCCTTCCCCCGTTTCAACCGCCTCCTTGCGATTTCGGGGTTGAGGGTTGGAAAAACCTTGATATCGGCACCTGCCACAAAGGCCTTCTCGCCGGCGCCCGTGAGAATAACGGCCATGGCATTCTCGATATTCTCATCCAGCTCTTCGAAAACCTCATCGAGTTCTTCGCGGGCCGCATCGGAGAGCGCATTCATGGGAGGGTTGTCGATGGTTACAACGGCAATCCTGTCTTCAATCGTGCAGCTCACGTATTTCCTGGACATCAATAGACCCCCTTTCGTGTTTATCTAGAGTTTTCCCAGCGAAAAGCCACCACCTCAATCCGCGGGTCCGATCTTCTTTCCGTTTTCGTCATACCGGTACCAACCGATACCCGTCTTTCTTCCGAGCTGCCCAGCCTTGACCTTGCGCTGAAGAAGCATGGGGGGTTTGAACTTGGGATCTCCCGTCTCCTGGTACATGGCTGAAATGGCGTTCAGTCCCACGTCCAGCCCTGCCATGTCTCCCGTTTCAAACGGGCCCATCGGCCTCCCGAATCCGAGTCTCGCGCCCTTGTCCAGGTCTTCCACCGATACCACGCCCAATTCTACCAGGCGGATGGCCTCAACCGTGGCAGGCGCATTGAACCGGTTCAGAGCAAAGCCCGCGACATCCTTGTTCACCCTGATGACCTCCTTTCCCAGGCTTTCGCACAGTTCGGTGGCTGTCTTCAGGGTTTGCTCGGAGGTCTTTAGGCCCTTGATGACTTCCACCACCCTCATCATGGGAACCGGGCTGAAAAAATGCGTGCCCACGACCTTGTCCGGCCTCCCGGTCGCCTCTGCGATTTCGGTGATGGGTATGGCGGACGTGTTGGTGCCGAAAATGGTTCCGGGAGCACAGATCCTGTCCAGTTCCGAAAACACCCGGCTCTTGAGCTCCAAATCCTCGAACACGGCCTCAAACACAAAATCTGCATCGGCGGCAGCTTCCAGCCTGGTATCCCACGTAATCCTTCCCATTATTTCCTCGCATGTCCCTGCAACCTTTTTCTTCTCCACCAGCTTGGAGACGGACCACTGAATGTTCTTCAGCCCCTTCTGGATGATCTCCTCCTCGACATCCATCATAGTGACCCCATAGCCGGCCTGGGCACAGACCTGCGTAATCCCTGCTCCCATTAAGCCGCTTCCAACAACAAAGATCTTTTTAATTTCCATCACAATACCTCCAGTATCTGGAACTTTTTTCCCCTATGACCTTTTCCTTTTCTTCATTCTTGCTCTTCAACCATTCGCGAGACCGGCTCCAGTTCATCGAACACAAAAGCGCGAATCTTTTCCTGCACGGGACGAAGCTTCTCAGGGACCTCAAAATCCACAAAATGCTCCAAAATACTCCTGCACAGATACTGATCGACTTCCCGGGGAACGCTGCCGCCGATCCAGGTCCCTCCGCATAACCCGCATAACGAATGCTCTGTACTTCATCCGAAAATTCCTGAATTCCGAATGGGGTAGGCAGACGTCAGCGTAGTGGCTCCTATCAAAATGTTCTATTTGTGCCATTTTTGCTCATTGCGACGCATCCCCCCACAGGGCCAAAGGCTGTGTGCTGACGGCGCCCATTTTTTAATCCCCATCTCTTACCGAACTGCGATTCCCTCAGGAAGTTGGTTCCCCGCCCTCAGGAACCTCAACCGAGCCCATCGATTCCGGCTCTATGAGTATTAGAGATGCAAATAGCAGGCCAGTAAATGCTAATGGAGCGCATCTGCCTGATTTTCATATTACTTCCAGATGCTTTCTTTCGTGAAGTGAAGGGAATCCGTCCAGCCGCAAGGCGGTATTGTAGAAATTTTTCTACAATACCGCTGCCCTCTTCAGGGGGGAAGCAAAGAACAGCGCAGATTCCCCTGCTTGCTGGTGGTTAATAGATAACGCTGCATATAGAAAATATTATACACTCAGACCGTATCGTTTCATTTTCTGGTACAGGCCGGTCCTGTGAATCCCCAGGATCCGGGCCGCCTTGCTCTTGTTCCCGTCCGCCATCCGCAAGGCCTCGCAAATAATACGCCGTTCGGCATCCATGAGCATTTCACGCAGAGGCCCCGTGACATGCATATTATCGTAGCCCTCCCGATAAAACTCCCGTATCCGCTTGGGCAGATCCTTAACGGTAATTTCATTTCCTTCGGCAACGGTCATGGCTCTTTCTATAATGTTTCTCAGCTCCCTCACATTTCCGGGCCAACTGTAACGCTTGAGTAGTTCCATCGCCTCGTCCGATATGCGCTTGGGAGATTGAGGCCGCTTTTCTCTGTAAATGGACAGGAAATGATAAGCAATTCTCGGAATGTCCTCCACCATGTCTCGGAGGCTGGGGGCATTAATTTCAAAAACGTTGATCCGGTAGTAAAGATCAATGCGAAAGCTCCCGTTTTTGATCATCTTTTCGATATCCCGGTTCGTTGCGGCAATGACACGGAAATCGAGCTTGACCGGCTTCGTCCCCCCTATCCGCTCGATCTCGTATTCCTGAATCACCCGCAGGAGTTTGGCCTGCATCCGGAGGGGCATGTCCCCGATCTCGTCCAGGAAAATCGTTCCCCCGTTGGCCAGTTCGAATTTTCCGGGCTTGCCGCGCTCCCGGGCGCCGGTAAATGAACCGCCTTCATAGCCGAAGAGTTCACTTTCGATAAGATCATGGGGGATGGCCGCACAGTTCACCTTGATGAGAGGCCCCGCGGCCCTATTGCTTTTCTGGTGGATTGTTTCGGCGAGAAGTTCCTTGCCCGTACCGGATTCCCCTGTAATCAAAACCGAGGCATCACTCGCGGCGGCCTGAAGCACCAACTTCTTTACCTCACGCATGGGTTTGGACTCGCCGATAAGCCGCCCCATTCCATAGGCGACCCGCTTCAGGGATGCGATCTCGCTCTGATAGTATTTGAGATGCTCTTCAAGAATCTCCATACGATGATACAGTTCGGAAATCTTTTCCGCGTGGTGAAACATGAGTTTGGCCACGCCGCCGACTACCCGGCCCTCAGCGTCCCTCAGGGGTAGCCTGGCAATGATCCGCTTTCGCCCCCCCACGTAAAACTCCTTGCCGATCTCGGCCTTTCCCGTCCTTAGCACGGTATCCAGGCGAGAGGTCTTGACCACCTCCTTGATGTGCTTCCCCACGGCCTCCTCCGGTCTCATCCCATAAACCTTGCTATTGTAACGACTCATGTAACGGATGATGCCCTTTTCATCGATCAGAATGGGACATTCATAAGGGTTGTCGATAAAAGCCAGTAACAATACTTCATCAATATCATCTAACAGTTTTCTGATACCCTTAGGCATAAGTCGAGACCTTTGAATTTTCCTGTTTTATACAAAAAGTTTCCTTTTGAACTCGATTCCTGACAAATTACGCCCGAGGCGCATAAATTTGTCAAATCATCCTGGCCATATCGCGTGGGTATTGGTTTCCTAAGCCCTCTCAGCAGGGCTTTGTTGCCTCTTCTTATAACCTTTTCTCAATCCGGGTAGGAAGCGGCCTTAACGGCCACCCCCTCCCGACAGAACGGCTCGTACCGGCCAGGTAAGCCGCTCTTCGATTAGCGACTGAACAAAGGTTGTTCAAGAGATCGCT
>JAFDHF010000045.1 GCA_019308905.1 Deltaproteobacteria bacterium | reverse complement strand
TGAGGAATCGCACCTAAGGTAGTTGAGCTGGACCCTTGAAGAGGCCGTGTCGTAGGTGACGAAATTCTTGCTTATCGCATGGTCGCTCGAAAAGACCACGGCCTTTCCCTGAGGGCCGAGTTGTCCCTCGTAGTCGATGTTCCGGTCATAGCCGTCGAGCCAGAGGATTTCGTTCATGCTGCTCGAAGTGTCAAAGATAATCAGCACGTTTGGTTCAAAAGGGACCCGGAAGAGCACGGTGTCTCCGGGGGCATCTCCAGTGGTAGTGGAACTCGAACCTGAGCCCGAATCAGGGGTGTAGTTTACCGTGAGGGTGTCGGTCACCGTGTTGCCGTCAGCGTCCCGGGCCGTGACGGTGATGACATTTGAGCCTTCAGCCAGGGTGATGTTCTCCACAGTCCAGCTCGTCGTGCCCGAGCACGTACCGGAACCCCCGCGGTCGTTACTCCACGTGACCTCCACGACCCCGACGTCGTCACCGGCCGTGCCCCCGAGGCTGATCACTCCTCCGGTGGTCGAATAGGTGGGTCCACTGGTCGGCGAGGTGATCGACACGGAAAGCGGGGTCGCCCCGCTCGAGGGCTTCACGGAAATCCCGGCAACCGCCCAGTGGTCCGACGAGCCCAGGGTCCAGGAGGTCGTAACCGTCGATGCACCCGGCTCCGTGCTCCCGGCTCCCCCGGTCCTGCCACCGCCCATGCTGAGATTCCAACGCTCGGTCTGCCCAGACCCCGCGGTCAACCCCGATGGCCACTCAGCGGCAACGATACCAAAAACCAACTCCCCCGTTGCCGAGGGAACGCCCACAGAGGCTGTGCTCCCATCGCCATACTCAGAGGCGAAGGTCCTAAGAGGACCGTTCTGGTCCACACCCGTAAACGTCACGACACCCGCAATGGCCTGCCTGTAGAGAGCCCTGTTGAATGTGACCTTAACATCATGGGTCCCGAGGTCAGGACCAACAAGCATCCAGATCTCGACCCTCGCATCGTCATCCCTGTGGTCTTCCCCCACAAAGCTGAGCGGGACGCCGTTGTACGTGATTCCGGCAACGGTCTCATAGGAATCGTTGTTGAAAGAGACCCCAACGAGCATCAGACGGTCAGAGCCTGATGTCTCATGGCTGATCGTGATGGTTGAGCCCCTGTCGGTAGTCCCCGTGGACACGTTGTCGACCGCAATCGCCCCATGAGCCGCGTGAGGGGCTGCAATCAAGATGAAAAACACTCCAATAATAAGTGATGCCAGCAAACCAACTCGTCTCTTCATGGTTACAATCCTCTCAAAGGACTTTCGATCTTCACAATCGATTTCTCTCCGGCCTATATGGTTCCTCCTAGGAATTCCATCCATCTCGGTTCCGGGGTCACCCGGAAGGAAGGCCCCAGAGTTTCCAACTACAAAGCAAGAACCGTTCCAGCCGGAAAGCCGGCGCAAACAGGAGGGCGGTATTACTGTAAGTGACCGAAAAATATGATCATTTCCGTTGCCAGAAAGCAGGTGGATGAGAAAAGATCTAACATTTTTTCATAGTTTCAATCCTTTTTTTCAGACCAGGGTCAGATGGAAAGCGGCCTGACCTCTGCGCCTGTTGCCTGATGCCAAATCACGTCCGCCTTTCCAGTAGAGATGGGTGGAGTTTCCCTGTCAGGGGTCTTGCAGCTATGCCTGGGGCCGCTTTGAACCGGATGGGCCGGGAAGAATGATGGAGAAACACGTGGGGGAACCACGGGGCTCCTTGAGATCAAGGGGACAGCTCGATACCTGGATGCGTCGAATCTTCTGCTGCGTGGCATGAACACACGGCGGGGATAGAGGCAAAGAGGTTGCAGGATACATCGGGAGGGCCCCGGCCGGTGTCGCCGTTGTGCGGGGACTGTCAGGAGGTCTCCTGGAGGAAGAAAAGACGGGCCGAAAGTGGAGAAGCGTTGGACGCAAGAGAGAATTCAAGTCTAGAGGGTGCCCCCGGGGGCTTCTTTGTCGTCCTGAAACATGGGGATAAGCTTTCTCTCGCCCGCTTCACCATTGTCTGGCTGGTGGTCCCGTCCGTAATACCGGTAGTAACGGCGATAGTGCATCCGCCGGTCCATCCCGTTGAGGACCACACCGAGGAGCCTGGCATTGGCCATCTCGAGTTGCTTCTTGGCTTCGAGAACGATCTTCTTATCCGTCTTTCCGGCGCGGACCACGAGAAGCACGCCGTCCACCAGAGACGGGGAGAGAGAGACATGGGCGGCTCCGAGGACCGGTGAGGAGTCGAGGACCACCATGTCGAAACTGCTGGTGACGATCTTGAGAAACTCCTCCATCCTTTTGGAACCCATGATCTCCACGGGGTTGGGAGGAATCTTTCCGCAGGGGCAGACATACAGATTTTCAATGGGCGTGGACAACACCGCCCTACTCACCACGCGGTTGAAGAAGGGAGCCCTGTTCAGCCTGACGAAATCCCTGAAAAAGTCCTGTTCCCGTGCGACCTCTTCGGCGTAGTCTTCTATTTCCGACCCGTTGAGGTTTCTGATACGAAAAGTCGGGTTGCTCAGGAGGAAGAGCCTTCGGAGGCTTTCTTCGATGAGCGCCTTCATCACCTTCTTGATGTCCTGTTTGGAAACAAAGCCCAGGCTGACCAGCAGTTGGCTCAGAGGCTTTCTCGTGCGCTCCTGGATGCTGACGGCCTCCTTCAGTTGGTCTTGACTGATCCTCTCGTAGTGGAGTAGGATCCTGCCGAGGGTCCTCTCGATGGGCCGGCTTTTGAGGTTGGCATTGATGATGTTCCCGTCCTTGAAGGTCACATCCACGGCGGTGTTGTCCGCCTCGAAGGTGACCACTCCGCTGCGGCTCTGAGCCTCGAGGAAATAGAAGATGTCGCCGATCGTGTAGCTGCCGAGCCTGCCGGAATCGATGTTGACGCTGGTCATACCGACGAGTGCGTTGATCAGGCCGAAGCTTCCGTTGAGATTGAACCACTTGTGAACGCTGGGCTGGCGGAGGTCGAGATCGACCAGGAGAACCTTCTTTCCGGTGGCGGCCATGTTGATTGCGAGATTGATGGCGTTGAGGGTCTTCCCCTCTCCCATGATGCTGCTGGTCACGAGGACGCTCTTGATGGGCCTGTCGAGGGACGACATGAGGAGGTTGACCATCAGGTTGTCGAAGGCTTCGGCAAAGGGGCCGTCCTTCCTGATTTCGAAGATGCTCTTGTGATGGTTTCGACCCATGGACTGCTCTTTCAACTTCTCGTCCGGGTTTCGGGAATCACCCCCAAGACGGGAAGATCGAGATACTTCTCTGCTTGCTCCCTTGTGGAGAGCCCCACGTCCAGATACTCGAGAAAAAATGCAAGGCTTAGAGAGACGATCAATCCGATGACGGCAGATACGGCCAGGGTTCTGTTCCTTCTCGTATTGAGAGGAGTCCTGGGAAGCTCGGCTGTTTCCACGATGGTGACTTCGGGTGATTCGAGACCGTCGGTGATGTTGATCTCCTTGAGTTTGGCGACGAGGATATCATAGAGCTCCTTGTTCAGTTGGGCCTCTCTTTCGAGGAGAGCGTACTGGATCTGCTTCTGCTCGGTCTCCATCGCCTTCTGTGTATAGTTCTTTATGGACTCCCGCAGTGTTTTTTCCTTTGCCGTGAGAACAGCGTGTTCGGATCGGAGGCTCTTGATAGCCTTCCGGATGTTCTGATCGATCTGGTTCTCGATGGAAACGATGCTCGACCTGGCTGCGATGATCCTCGGGTGCTTGGGGCCGTATTTCTTCTGGAGCCTGGCCAGTTCGAGTCTGGCGGCTACCAGTTGGCTGTTCAGCGTGGGCAGGAGTTCTCCCTGTAGAAAGGAGGGGATGTACTTCTTCTTGGATCTGGAAATCCGCTTCAATTCCTTGATCTGGGCTTCGATTTCTATGCGTTTGACTCGGGCTTGATTGTAGGCAGACCGAAGCTGCGAGAGTTCCTCGGCCTCCATCTTGGTCTCCCTTTCCAGAGAGAGAATATGGCTCTTCTTCTTGTACTGGTACAGATTGTAGTCGGCTTCCTCCATCCTTTTCTTGAGTTGACCGATCTCCTCCTTGAGCCAGAGGACGTTGTTCTGCGAGGAGTTCAGACGCTTCTGGATGGTGAAGTCCCGGTAAGCGGTCGCCATGGCATTGGCGAGATTCTGGGCCATCTTGGGGTCCGGATGAGTAGCCTTGATTCGAATCAGATTGGTGTCCTTTACCCCGGTAACTTTTATGTATCCCTTGAGTGTATCGGGCCGCACCCGGGAATTGGTGGGAGTGGACAGGTTGAGGGTTTCGATGACCTTTTCAAGGACGGGGTCGCTCATCATTATCTGGATATGGGTGTTGATGTTTTTTTCCGAGGACCAGTGGTCGGCGTATTGAATGACCTGACCTGAATTGATCACCGTGTTGAGGCGGTCGCCGATCTTGATGGTGCAGGCCGCCCGATAGACAGGGATGGCCTTGTAGACTTGGAAGAACCCCAGGGCCATGGCCATCAGCATGATGGCCAGAATGAGCCACTTCCGCTTGTAGATGACTTTGAGGTAGTCCAATAGATGGACTTCAGGTTCTTCCATGACAACCCGGTCGTTTACGGCTTTGGTAGTTCAACCCAGGGTTTCAAGAGCAAAATCAGTGCCAAAGAAACCTCCTGCCGGCCGCAGCCTCGTCCCGAACAGCGTCACGGCCCATATGATGCATCGGTAGAATCGGCGGCCGGGTTTAGTCCTTTTCCTGCGTTTTCGTGTTCTTCCTTGGTCTTCTCGACCCTTTTCTGCGGGCTGCCTGGAGGAAGGTCCGAGGAGAATCCGGAGATATGAGAGGCCATGGCCGGGGCGGGACCGCGGGCACGGTTCTTTTCTGGCAGGGCCGGATGTGGTAGTGTATTGTCCCGGTGCCGGGAGAGCTGCTGTTCACCGGTTCCGGGCAAAACCGGAAGGGACGGCAGGACGGGGGTACCGGTTTTCCCATCCGGAAGGTTCAGGAGGATGCCATTTCTTCTCTCGAGTCGATCGTTCTGGGAATCATTCAAGGGGTAACAGAGTTTCTTCCTGTGAGCAGTTCGGGTCACCTGGTGCTTTTCCAGAGCCTTTTCGGCCTGGAAGAGCCTCAGCTGTTTTTTGACATCGTCCTTCACGGTGGAACACTTCTAGCCGTGATCCTGGTCTACTGGGACGACATAAGGTCGATCGCCGAGGATCTGTTTTGCTATCTGGCAGATCGGGCCAGGAGAAAGGCCGGGCCGGGCTTTCTCGGCCGGCCTGGATGCAGGTTCGCACTCTGGATAGTGGTGGGAACGGTTCCTGCCGGACTGGTCGGGTTGACCTTCGGGAAACGGATCGAGCCGCTCTTTGCATCGCCCCTCCTTGTAGGGGTCGCTCTCCTGGTGACGGGATCGGTCCTGTGGCTGACCGCCTGCTTCAGAGGGCGGGGCAGGGAAGTACCGGAGATGGGATTCTGGGATGCGGTCTGGATAGGTGTTAGTCAAGGATTGGCCCTGCTTCCAGGGATCTCTCGATCCGGTATGACCGTGTCGGCAGGTCTGCTCCGTGGGCTCGACCGGGAACTGTCGGCAAGGTTTTCCTTCTTGTTGGTGATCCCTGCCACCCTAGGCGCCCTCCTCCTCGCCTTCGTGCCCCATGGTGGGTCGGGGGCTCCCGCGCCGGTGCATCTTTTTCTCGGCGGAGGAGTGGCCTTTGTGACCGGCTACGGCTCCTTGCGGCTCCTGCTGGGGATGATCCGAGGGGGCAGGTTTTACCGGTTCGCCTATTACTGCTGGGCTGCTGGGGTGGCGGCATTGATTCTCTCCCTTGTCGGGTAGAGGACAGTTGAGGCCGGTTACTTGGCCATCAGTTCTCGCTTTTGGAGCTCATGGATCCTGTCCCTGAGTTCGGCCGCCCTTTCGAAGTCGAGCCTCTCTGCCGCCTCTTTCATCTCTTTTTTCAGTCTTTCGACCATCTCCGGAATGGCATGTTCGGGAACATACCCGCCTTCTGGTTCGGCCACCACAGGGACGGTAAAGTAGTCGGCCTCGAAGACGGACGTGAGAATGCTGCCGATGGATTTCTTGATCGTCTGGGGTGTTATGCCGTGGGCCTTGTTGTATTCGGCCTGGATTCGTCTTCTCCGCTCCGTCTCATGGATCGTCTTTTCCATGGAAGAGGTGACCCTGTCGGCATACAGGATGACCGTTCCGTTGACGTTCCTTGCCGCGCGGCCACAGGTCTGTATCAACGATTTCTCGGACCGGAGAAAGCCCTCTTTGTCGGCGTCCAGGATCGCCACGAGAGATACCTCCGGGATGTCGAGTCCCTCTCTCAAAAGGTTGATGCCGATGAGGACGTCGAACTCCCCCAACCTGAGGCCTCGGATGATCTCCCATCTGTCGAGAGTCTTGATCTCTGAATGGAGATACCGGACTCGAAGGCCGATCTCGGTGTAATACTGTGCCAGATCCTCTGCCATTCTCTTGGTCAGAGTAGTGATGAGAACCCTCTGCCCCTGGTCCACCCGTTTGCCTATTTCGTCCAAGAGATCGTCCACCTGGTTGGCTGCAGGCCTCACGTGGATCTCGGGGTCCATCAATCCCGTAGGCCTGATGATCTGCTCCACGACCCGCCCTTTGCTCTTGTTGAGCTCGTATTCCCCCGGAGTCGCTGAGACGTAAACCACCTGGTTGACACGTGACTCGAATTCGCCGAAGTTGAGAGGCCTGTTGTCTAGAGCCGATGGAAGCCGGAAACCATACTCCACCAGGGTTTCTTTGCGCGATCTGTCTCCCCAGTACATGCCGTTGAGCTGGGGAATGGTCACGTGGCTCTCGTCTATGAAGAGGAGAAAATCCTTGGGGAAATAGTCGAGCAGGGTGGGAGGGGGTTGGCCCGGCTGCCGGCCGGTGAGATGGCGGGAGTAGTTTTCGATGCCCTGGCAGTAGCCTATTTCCTCGAGCATTTCGAGGTCGAATCTCGTTCTTTGCTCCAACCTCTGGGCCTCCACGAGAAGCCCCTTACGGCGGAACCAGGAGAGACGTTCTTCGAGTTCGATACGGATGTTTTCGATCGCCCTTTTCCGCCTCTCCTGAGTGGTTACGTAATGACTGCCGGGGTAGATGGCGATCCTGTCGAGCCTCTGGACAACCCTGCCCCTGAGCGGGTCGATCTCTGAGATGTTGTCCACCAGGTCGCCGAACAGCTCGATACGGACTGCAAGGCTCTCCTCGTGGGCCGGAAAGACCTCGATGACGTCTCCACGAACCCGGAAGGTCCCCCTGTGGAAATCGAGTTCGTTCCGTTCGTACTGGATCTCCACGAGCCTCGACAGGATATGCTCCCTCGAAAGACGCTCCCCTTTTTCCAAGTAAAGCAGCAGTCCCTGGTAGTCTTCAGGTGAGCCCAATCCGTAGATACACGACACGCTGGCGACGATGATCACGTCTCTGCGCTCCAGGAGAGACCTGGTGGCTGAATGGCGCATCTTGTCGATCTCGTCGTTGATCGAAGTGTCCTTCTCGATGTAGAGATCCGCACTGGGAATATAGGCTTCGGGCTGGTAGTAGTCGTAGTAACTGACAAAGAACTCGACCGCATTGTCCGGGAAGAGTTCCCTGAACTCCCCGTAGAGTTGAGCAGCGAGGGTCTTGTTGTGAGAGATGACGAGAGTGGGCTTCTGAACCCTTTCGACCACGTTTGCCATGGTAAAGGTCTTTCCCGAACCGGTGACCCCGAGGAGAACAAGGTGCTTGGCCCCCTCCATCAGGCCGCGGGTCAGCTCGTCTATGGCCTTGGGCTGATCGCCTGTGGGTCTGAAGGGGCTGACGAGTTTGAACGGGCTCATGATTGCTCGGAAGGGGGTTATGCTCTCTTGAGGATTTCCCTGGCCGCTATGGTACCGCTGGCCGATGCCTGGAGAAGCCCCCGGGTTATCCCGGCGCCGTCGCCGACGAAGAAGAGGTTCTCCAGCTGGGATTCGAGGCCGGGTGAGAGCATGATCCGGTTGGAATAGAACTTCACCTCAACGCCGTACAGAAGGGTGTGGCGGGAGTAGATCCCGGGAGCGATCTTGTCCAGGGCCTCGAGCATCTCCATGATGTCTTTGAGGTACCGATAGGGCAGCACAAAGCTCAGGTCCCCCGGAGTAGCCGAGGGAAGGGTGGGCCTGGTAATACACCTGGATATCCGTTCCGGTGTGGACCGCCTCCCTTTCATAAGGTCGCCAAGTCGCTGAATGATCACGCCCTTGCCGAGGAGATTGGCCAGGGTGGCAATAAACTTCCCGTAATTGATAGGGTCATCGAAGGGTTCGGTAAAAGTGCTGGAAACCAGAATTGCGAAATTGGTGTTTTCCGTCTTCTTCCTCGCATAGCTGTGGCCATTGACCGTGACTATCCCATTGCTCTCTTCGGTGACGACCTCTCCATGGGGATTCATGCAGAAAGTCCTGACCTTGTCATCGAAGGTGGTGGAGTTGTAGATGAGTTTGCATTCATAGGTTGCATCGGTGAGGTGGATCAGAATCGCAGCGGGGGTCTCCACTCGAAGGCCGATGTCCACCGGATTTGGTGATGAAGCGATGCCCAGGCGCCTCGTCTCCTCCCTTGCCCAGTCCGCCCCTATCCGTCCTGGACCCGCGATCACGTAATCGGCAGTGAGCCTTTGCCCGCCTTCAAGGATTACTCCTCGAACTCGCCCTTCTTCCCCCCACAGGTGCTCCACCCGGGTGTTTGTACTGACGGTTGCACCCCCCTTGAGATCTTCCCGCATCCTCTTGAGGATTCTCACCAAGTTCTCGGTTCCCACATGGCGGATCTCCGTGGGGATGAAGTCCATCCCCGCCAGTCTGGCCTTTTGGGCAAGCTCTTCTGTCTGCGCCGAGGGAGACCCATAGGTCTTTTGAGGCGCCCCGTAGTGGACATAGAGGCGATCGGTTTCTACAAGGAGCGGGCTGAGTTGGTCTCTTGAGACGAATTCCTCAAGGAATCCCCCTACTTCCGGGGAAAGGGTCAGCTTTCCGTCGCTGAAAGCACCGGCGCCTCCCCACCCGCAGAGGAGATCCTTTGCCGTATCCCGCCGTCGCCCTTCTATCTCCTTGCCCTGCTCGAGGATCAGGATATCATCGAGCCCCCCGGCCTTGAGGGTCAGGGCGGCAAAGATTCCCGCAGGGCCGGCACCGACGATGATCACCCTGTAGTCGGCCAACAGAGCCTCCTCGGATACTCCTCATCCGGGTTCGGGCAGAAGCGGCTGCGAAAGCAGCCATAGCAACACAAGCAACATACTGCATCCGTCGTTCCGGTTTGTCAAGAAAAGGGCAGTAGGATCTCGCCCCTCCGGGGAGGCTCCTCCCGGCAGGATTGGTAGCCCAGAAACCGCGTAATCTTCGGTCTCCGGTGATTCTCCAGCGAGGGCCGGCCATCCGGCGGTTTCTCTTCCCGGCAATCTGCTTGTTTTTCTGGCAACAGATTTGCTATACTGGCGACAGACGATAGAGGAGATCGCATGAAACAATTTGCCTACCTGTGCCTTATTCTTGTGGGAGGTCTTGTCTCCTTCGTGTCCCCTGCGCTCGGCAAGGGCGACTTTCCTCTTTTCTTTATCGAGCGGAGCAAGAACAGGAACATAGTGCAGTATTCTATGCGTCCGTCTGGAGAGGTGGTGGCTTACTGGGTTCTCGAAAACGGCGAGGAACGGGGGCTCACCGCTGTTCAGAGAAAGTTCGCCTACGGTATAAAATCGCAGAGGAAACTGGGAAAAGACCGGTTCGAAATCATCCTAACCGCCTTCAAGAAAAGGAATATCTTGGTAAAGAAGACCCGCGACGGGTACAGGGCCTTCGTCACGATCGACGGGCAGGAGGCGGTCCTCGATAAGATCCATGTGGAATCCAGGGAGAGGTGGTTCGGCATGCCAAAGGTCCTCTTCATCGATCTTTTCGGCAGAAGCAGTCGGAAGAATTTCCCTATCGGGGAGCGGATCTATCCGCATTGAAGAGAGTGGATCCCTTTTGGATGCCGGCGCCTTATTCCGCGATCCGCCAGCGAGTTCCACCAGGGCCGTCCTCCAGGGTTATCTTGTGGGCTGCCAACCTCTTCCTGATTTCATCAGCACGCTTCCAGTCCTTTGCTTTCCGGGCTTTGTCTCTTTCCTCGAGGAGACGGATGATCTCGCTCTCTTCGAGAGTGAGCTTTCCGAGGCCCTTCATCTTTCTCTGATTCAGATAGCTAGCAGGATCGAGCTGAAACAGCCCGAGCGGAGCTCCATGGGTCTTGAAACAGTCGCTTCCGAATGCGAGGAGAGACAGGTCGACAAGAGGATTCTTCCCCGGTTGATGGAGGATCGAGTTGAGCACCCTTGCCATGTCGTGGAAATGCCCGATAGCCAGGGCGGTATTGAAATCGTCATCCATCGCCTCCTGGAACCGTTCTGGAAACCCGAGAAGGGGCTCCAGGCGGTCTATCTGTTCCGGGGGGATCTTCCGTCTCAGCTCCTCCACGGGGATGTGCGAGGGAGGCGAGGCTTTCAGCCTGCCGTCCATCTCCTCGAGGAGAAGGTAGAAGCGCTCCATCTTTTCCGAGGCCTCTCCGAGGGCCTTCTTGGAGAAGTCCACAGGGCTTCGGTAGTGGTGGGAAAGGAGGAGGAGGCGGACCGCCTCCCGGTCGGCCTGTTCCACCACTTCCCTGATGGATACGACGTTGCCCAGGGACTTGGCCATCTTGACCCCTTGATTGGTGACAAACCCGTTGTGGACGAAGTATCGAACAAAGGTCTTACCCGTAGCCGCCTCTGACTGGGCTATTTCGTTTTCGTGATGGGGGAAGACAAGGTCTCGCCCTCCCCCGTGAATATCCAACGTTTCGCCCAGGTATTTGGTACTCATGGCAGAACACTCGATGTGCCATCCCGGCCTACCTGGCCCCCAAGGGCTGGGCCACCAGGGCTCACCCGGCTTGGCGGCCTTCCAGAGGGCAAAATCCGCGACTTCCCGTTTGTCTTGATCCGGCTCGAACCGCGTTCCGGCCAGGAGTTCTTCCACCCGTTTGTGGGATAGACGTCCGTACCCCTTGAACCTGGACACGGAAAAGAAGACCTTGCCGTTGACCGAGTATGCGTAACCCTTTTCGATGAGTTTCTCTATCATGGCGATAATGTCAGGTAAGTGGTCCGTCGCCTTTGGTTCGCAGGTGGGTGGAGCAACCCCGAGGAGTTTCATGTCCTCCTGGAAATCCCTGATATACCTCTCTGCTATGGTCCGAGCCTCTACGCCTTCCTGAAGGGCCTTGTTGATGATCTTGTCATCTATATCGGTTATGTTTCGTACATAGGTGACCCTGTAGCCCTTTGCCTTCAGGTACCGGTAAATGCAGTCGAATACAACGGCTGCCCTGCCATGGCCGATATGGCATCTGTCATAGACTGTGACGCCGCAAACGTACATGCGGACCTCACCAGGGTGGAGAGGCTCGAAGGTCTCCTTCTTCTGGGTGAGAGTGTTGTAGATCCGCAAAGCCATCTCGATCTCCAGCCGATTCACGGGTCGTGGGTGCTTTGTTCACGCTCCATGAGTACGACGCACTGAGCGGCAATAGCCTCTCCCCGGCCGATTGCTCCGATTCCCTCAGGAGAGGTGGCCTTCACGTTGATTTTCCGTCTGTCTATCCGGAGGGTTTTCGCCAGGTTCAGCTCCATTTCGGGAAGATAGTCGGCCAGCCTCGGCATCTGGGCCACGATGGTGGCATCCACGTTGTGAATTCTGTACCCTCGCTGTCTTGCCTTTTGAGCGATCTCCTCCAGAAGGCGGCTGCTTTCTATGCCGGCGAGTTTGGGGTCGGTGTCGGGGAAGAGCCTTCCCAGATCCCCTGCCCCCATTGCCCCAAGCATCGCATCGCAGACGGCATGGATCAGGGCATCCCCGTCGGAGTGTCCGTGGAGTCCCCTCTTGAAGGGAACCTTTACAGCTCCCAGGACCAGTGCTCTCCCTTCCACGAGGGGGTGAAGGTCGTAACCCCAGCCGATTCTCATAGCGGTTTCCAGGATTCCAATGAGATTCCTCCCCCGTTCTCCAAGAGGGCGCGGGCCATGATCAGATCTTCAGGAGTAGTTATCTTAATGTTTCTGTAAGAGCCCTCCACCACTGTCACAGGCACGCCCAACCGCTCCACCAGGGCGGCATCGTCTGTGGCCACAATGCCGTCTGCTGCGGCTCTTTGATGGGCCTCGAGGATGACACTGAAGTCGAAGGCCTGGGGAGTCTGAATGTGCCACAGACCTTTACGGTCCGGTGTCTCCAGTACCCGGCCCGAGGGCGAGACTACCTTCATCGTGTCCCTTGCCGGTACGGCGAGGACAGCAGCCTGGACCCCCTCCATGGTATCGAGGAGCTGATCGAGCAGGGATCCATCCACAAAGGGACGGGCCCCATCATGAATCAGGACCGTATCGATATCCTCTGTGATCGCCTCGAGGCCGAGCCGGACGGAATCCTGGCGGCTCGGCCCTCCAACGACCGGTTGTCTTGTCTTTTTGAAGGGAAACCTGTCGAGAATCTCCCCTTGCCATGAGGGGAGATCCTGCTGCCGGAGGACCGGATAGAGGCTCTGAATGCGGCTGCAGATCTCAAAGGGATGGAGAGCATAAGCGAGAATCGGCACATCCTTCAGCAGGACAAAGGGCTTTGGCCGAGGGGTACCCATCCGGCAGCCCTCCCCGGCGGCCACGATCAGTGCGGCGACTCTCCTCCCCCGTCTCTTCACGTCTAACCCCTTTGCCATCCCTGACGGTGCTGGATCGATTCACCGTAAGTGCCGAGGCTCTCTTTTGCAAAGATCATGCGTCCCGCGGTTGTCTGGAGGACACTTGTCACCACCACGTCCAGGGACCGGCCCATGAACCTTCTCCCGTTCTCGATTACCACCATGGTCCCGTCGTCGAGATAGGCCACACCCTGGCCGGGTTCCTTACCCTCTTTGAGCACATAGACGTTGATCTCTTCCCCAGGCAGAACCACGGGCTTCAAGGCGTTTGCCAGTGCGTTGATGTTGAGTACAGCAACGCCCTGGAGCTCTGCGACCTTATTGAGATTGGCATCGTTGGTTATGATCGTGCCTCCGGTTCTCTTGGCCAATTCCACCAGCTTGGAGTCCACCTCCTTGATGCGGGGAAAATCCTGATCGCTGATGCGAACCTCGATGTCCACCGATTTCTGCATCCTGTGCAGGATCTCCAGCCCTCGTTTGCCCCGGGTCCTCTTCACGGGGTCAGGGGAGTCGGCGATGTGCTGCAGCTCATGGAGAACGAACTGGGGGATAATGAAGACCCCCTCGATGAATCCGGTCTCACAGACATCGGCGATCCTCCCGTCGATAATGACACTCGTGTCGAGAATCTTGAAGGACTCTCCGTCACCGGCCTTGGATGCTCTCAGACTCTGGAGCGTGAATTCCTCCCCCTTTTTCAGGCCTATCTTGAGCCCTACATAGCCCAGGATAGCATAGATCACCCCGCTGATGGCGGCGCTTCCGGGCTTGACGAAGAGCGGGACCGCCCCTGAAAGGAGCCGCGCAAAAACCAGTCCTACCAGCAGGCCGATCACTGCCCCGCAGACCTTTCTCAGGGGGGTCTTCTTCATGTTCTCCACAGAGAGTATGGTAAGGACCGCCAGTACTGCTCCGCCCAGCAGCCCCCAGAGTGCCAGGGTTTTAGAAGTAGTCAGTTCACCGCTTGCCATGTATCCTCCAAGCGAGCAAGCAAGGATCAAAACTATCCAGAGAATTAAGGATCCCATGTTGTCTCCTTCCAGACCGGGTATGAGTCCGCTTCGTGGCTGATCTGCCATGGTCAGGACAGCGTTTCTATCCCGGAAGGTCTTCTTAGATCGGATGGACTCAGCTGGCTGTGGAGGGGCCGTTGAAGTCTCTTGAATTTAGTTTCTACAAAACCGAATGGGTGTAGTATGCCATTTCAAACCGATCAGTTTTCCAGGATCGTCCGGAGCTCTTGAACTATTTCTTTCTCCTGGGCACGCATTGCAATGGCGATCTCGGTGACCAAAAGGTTCTTCGCAGTGTCAAGGATCTTTCGCTCACCAAAGGAGAGCTCCTTCTCGCTTTTCAGCATATAGAGATCTCTCAAGACTTCGGCTATCTCGAAAATCGACCCCGTATTGATCTTTTCCATGTACTCCCGGTAGCGGCGATTCCACGTCTGGTTGTAAACCGAAACGTCCTTCTCCTTGAGGATCTGGAAGACCCTAGGGACCTGAACCTCCGGGATGATCTCCCTCAGCCCGACCATCTCTGCATGGTCCGTGGGGATCCTGATAGTCATCCCGTTGTCGAGGATCTTCAGCACATAGAAGCTCTTGTTGCCTCCGGAAACCTCCCGGGTCTCGATTCTCTCGATGATACCGACTCCATGTCCAGGATAGACAGCCTTGTCCCCAATCTCAAACATTATTTAGACTCCTCTTCTTTGAGTTCCCACCCCTTGGTCTCTCCCCTTTCTCCATGGCAGTATTGAGATCATCACTGGAATACAGGTCGGACCAGATCGTTCGTTCTGAAGCCCTCACCCATTGTTACCTCCGCCAATGAAGCATCGATACCGAACAGGGCCGCCACGCGGATCTCCCCCTTGAGATCGCCCGGGGAAGCGCCGGAAAAGACGGAAAAGACATTGCCCACCTCGACCCCGGACAGTCTTCCGGCAGGAATATAGACCCGGCTGCCACGGACACTGGCGATGGTGGTGTACCAGTCGATTTTCCGTAGCTCCTCGCCGACCACCGAGGCGAGGTCCGAAGCGATCAGGTCGATTGCCTTCAGCCGGGCCTTCTCGTCAGAGAACCGGCCTTTTCCCTCTGAATCGAAAACCGGGTTTCTCTCCTCCCATTCACCCTGAACCTTGGCCGATGCCGTATCGATGAGGCGGGCCTTCACTCCTGCAATGGCGTATGCGGTCTTTCCACCGCCTTTGACCAGGCTCTCAGTAGAGGAGACAAAGAGATAGTCGATCGTTCCGGTGAGGATGGCATGGATGTTATACAACCGGCGCACCAGTTGGATGACTTCCTGGGAACCGAAGGAAGCGCCTTCAACACCGTTCTCTTCGAGTCTCTCCGCCATGGCGGAACCATCGATGACAACAACCTCGCCGGACACAGCCTCGATTCTCGAGATGAGCCGTTCGGTAAGGATTTCGGAGAGCCCGTCAGGACCGGAACCCGCGGCGTCTGTAAAAGGAGCGACCAGTAGTCTCTTCCTGAGGTGCAGCCGAGCCTGCAGCCGGCCGGTCTGATTCATCTCCTCCACCGGAAAGGGAGATGGCGGCGTCGGTTTCACGGGCTCTCGTCTCTGGTTCTCGGGCCCCGGAAAGGAGGAGGATAGACTGTCATAGGTCTTGCGGTTGGCAAGATACTCCTCAAGAGGGACATAGAGAAAACGTTCGTAGGGATTATCCATCCGTGCTTCCGGGTTTGGAACCTTCACGTACACCTTTTTGCCTATGCGGACAACTTCCCTGTGCTGGACCCGTTTGTCCACTCCACCGTACAGGGGGACCTTCAATCTCTCCAGATAGGAACAGCCCACCAGCACAAGAAGAGCAGTGATCAGAACGGTCTGCAGGCAGCGGTCTAAGACACGTCCGGGCAAGCTCTCTTCACCTTCCCGCGGGAAAACAGAGAAAAAACGGTACGAAAGCTGCACAACATACTAACAGATTGGAACCCAAAATGCAATACCACGAAAGGCAAACAGGGCGTGGTCTTGGAGAGAGAGCCCGGCGAATTCCATTGGCGGCGGGATCCGCTTGTTCGTGGCTGTCCATTGCCTGGCTTGACTTTTTGAGGAGAACCCTTTAATATGCCGCAATACCCCATGCGTTTCCGGCGTTCTGTTCCACCCTCTTTTCCGGCAGATCTGGCCGAAGGCGATGATACCCTAGGGATATGGCTTATAGGAAGAGGCTAGAAAAGACCAGGAATATCGGATTCGTGGCCCATATCGATGCGGGTAAGACGACCGTTACCGAAAGGGTTCTCTACTACACCGGGCGGACGCATCGGATGGGGGAGGTCCATGACGGTGACACCGTGATGGACTGGATGGAACTCGAACAGGAGCGAGGCATCACCATAACCTCCGCTGTGACTACGTGTACGTGGAAGGGCCACGATATTCATATCATAGACACCCCCGGCCACGTGGACTTCACTATCGAGGTGGAAAGGGCCCTGAGGGTCCTCGACGGTGTGGTGGTCGTGTTTTGCGCTGTGGGGGGCGTGGAACCGCAGTCGGAGACGGTTTGGCATCAGGCCGACAAGTACGGGGTTCCAAAGGTAGCGTTCATCAACAAGATGGACCGGGTAGGGGCGGATCTCCACGGTACGGTCCAGATGATGATAGATCGACTCGGGACCCACCCCCTCCTTGTCCAGTTGCCTCTGGGGACCGAGGGCGGGTTCCGGGGGATCATCGACCTTATTCGATTCAAGGCGGTTGTCTGGCATGAGGAAACCCTGGGCGCCTCGTACAGTGAGATCGATATTCCAGAGGAGTATCGCGAAGAGGCGGAGGTCTATCGAGCCCTGTTGATCGAAAGGGTGGCTGAGACCGACGATTTCTTGACCGAGAAATACCTCGAAGGAGAACCGATAACAGAGGCAGAGCTGGTCCACGCCATCAGGAAGGCCGCCATCGCCATGAAGCTCGTGCCTGTCCTGTGCGGTTCGGCCTTGAAGAACAAGGGAATCCAGCCTCTCCTCGATGCTGTGGCAAGCTACCTGCCCTCACCGTTGGACGTGCCGGGTATTACGGGGAAGAACCCGAAAACCGGTGAGTCGGAGACGCGGCTGCCGGATGACCACGAGCCCTTTTCGGCCCTGGCTTTCAAGGTCATGATGGAACAGGGAAGAAAAATGGTCTATGTGAGGGTCTACTCGGGGAGCATCGGGGTGGGGAAAGAGGCCCTCAACCCCCGGCTCGGTAGAATGGAGAAGGTTTCGAGGATCTTCCGGATGCACGCCAATCACCGTGAAAGGATAGACAGGGCCTCCACAGGGGACATCGTTGCCATGATGGGGCTGAAGGGCACCACTACGGGCGATACCCTCTGTGACAGGGGGGCCCCCATTCTACTTGAGCCGATCGATTTCTACAAACCCGTTCTCTCGGTGGCCGTCGAACCCCGGACAAATCAGGACCAGGAGAAACTCAGCCTGAGTCTCGAGAAGCTGGCCGAGGAGGACCCTACCTTTGTGGTGAAGTTCGATGAGGAGACCGGACAGACCATCATCTCGGGGATGGGGGAGCTCCATCTCGACGTGCTGGTGAATCGGCTCCAGACAGAGTACAATCTCCCGGTCAACGTGGGCCGCCCTCAGGTGGTCTACAGGGAGACCATAGAGAAGACCGTAACCCAGACCGGGAGATTCCTCCGCCAGGTGGACGAAACCCGTCTCTTCGGCGAAGTGACCCTGAGGATCTCGCCCCACGAGAGGGGGCGGGGGGTCGAATTGACCTCGTCGGTCCCTCCGGAGGAGCTGCCCGAGGAGGCCCTTCAGAGCATCTATGAGGGGATAGAGGATGCGGCTACTGTGGGGCCCATCATGGGTTTCCCCGTTACCGACATAAGAGTGGAACTGGTGGGCGTCAGGTTCGACCAGGATAATCTCTCCACCATGGCCCTGAAGATTGCGGGCTCCAACGCATTGCGCGAGGGGTGCGAGAGGGCGAGCCCGGTGCTTCTCGAACCCATCATGTCGGTAAGTGTGGTAGTTCCCGAGGAGTTCATGGGAGAGGTGCTCGGAGACCTGAAATCGAGGCAGGCCGATGTGGAGGCGATTGTTCCAAAGGGGAGAGTCGTCCATATCCAGGCCTTCTGCCCTTTGACCCGGATGTTCGGCTATTCCACGGACCTGAGGTCGCTCAGCCAGGGCCGGGGTACCTTCTCCATGCAGTTCTCACGGTATGACAAGGGTTCCGAGAAGTGAGGGATCAGGAGTCTGGACAGGGTCTCCGGGAAAGATGTCTCGAATGAAAACTCCGGACTCTGCCGTCGATGAGTCGATCCTCGCCGCCCTTGAGGAACGAGGGGGCTATGTGTCGGGGGAGGAGCTGAGCCGTCGGCTCGGCCTGTCGAGGGCTGCGGTCTGGAAGAGGATCAGATTATTGAGGGACGGGGGTTACGGGATCCGGGCCAGGACCCGCCGGGGTTACCTTCTGGTCGAGAAGCCCGATGTCCTGTCGGGCAGGGAAGTAGGGCGGAATCTCGATACGAGGATCGTCGGCAGAGAGCTGTACACTTTTGATGATGTGACATCTACAAACGATCTGGCATATGAAGCGGCCGTCAAGGGCGCCGGGGAAGGAGCGGCTGTGATAGCCGATTCGCAGACCAGAGGCCGGGGGCGGTTGAATCGTTCTTGGATCTCTCCAGGGGGCAAGAACCTCTATCTCTCAGTCGTTCTCAGGCCTGTAATCCCTCCCTCCCTGGTTTCAATCCTGACTTACATGGGGGCGGTGGCCGCGGCCGAGGCCCTTGAAGAGGATTTTGCCTTGGGAGTGGAGCTCAAGTGGCCGAATGACGTTCTGGTTCGGGGGAGAAAGCTGGCAGGGCTGCTCAACGAGGTGAAGGCAGAGGCTGATCGGGTCGATTTTGTGGTCCTCGGTTTCGGGGTCAATCTCAATATGGGTGAGGAGGACTTTCCCCATGACGTCCTCAACAATGCGACCTCTGTAATGATGGAAACCGGCCGCAGGGTCTCGAGAGTCCGGTTCGCCAGGTCTCTTCTCAAGAGCATCGATTCCTGGTACCGGGCTCTGCTTGTTCACGGGAGCGGTTTGGCCCTGGCCAGGTGGGAAGATGCGGCGGCTATCCGCGGGAAAACCGTGGAAGTGAGTTCCTTCGGCAGGATCCATCGGGGCGTGGCCGAGGGGCTCGACCAGAACGGCGCTCTTATCCTTCGAAAGGGGGAGGGCGAGGTGATTCGCATCGTTGCAGGGGACCTGAGGGAGGAAGAGGGGCGATAGCGATGGTAAGGTTTGATCGCATCGACCACGGGTTTGTTCGGAGGCGGGCTGCGCTCAAGTGGGGGCCGTGGCCGGAGGATGTGATCTCCCTCTCGGTGGCGGACATCGATTTCAGGAGTCCGCCCGAGATCAAGGAGGGAATCATGAGGGCCCTTGAGGAGGACCGGACGCCCTACGGTCCATGCGGGGGCGACCCCGACGTCCTCGAGGTGGTCTGTGAGAAGCTAAACCGTGTCAACGGGATTCCGGCTACTCCTGAGGACGTCCACATGATCCCGGGCACGATGTTCGGCATTTTTCTGTCTTGCTACTATGCGCTGAGACCGGGCGATGAGGCGGTGATCTGCCCTGCTCCTGTCTATCCTCCCTTCATGGAAAACGTGGATTATGCGGGGGCGACCGCTGTCTTCAGTCCCCTGGATTTTTCCAGTGACCTGGCCCTCGACCTGGATGATCTCCGGCGCCGGATCACGGGTCGGACCCGTATGCTGATGGTGTGCAACCCGCACAACCCAACGGGGCGTGTTCTCAGCCGTGAGGAGCTCGAGTCGATCGGAGCCATCGCCCAAGAGCGGGACCTGCTGGTATTCGCGGATGAGCTCTATGAGGACATGGTCTTCGAGGGGGAGCATGTGAGTTTCGCTTCCCTCAGTGGTGATATGTTCGAGAGGACCCTGGCGGTTTACGGATTCAGCAAGGCCTACGGCATTCCCGGGTTCCGCATCGCCTACCTGGTAAATCGGGGCCGCCACATGAAAGAGCTGAAGAAG
Source organism: Deltaproteobacteria bacterium (assembly GCA_019308905.1). Taxonomy (NCBI): domain Bacteria; kingdom Pseudomonadati; phylum Myxococcota; class Myxococcia; species Deltaproteobacteria bacterium. The sequence continues at coordinate 28,676 of JAFDHF010000045.1, read as the reverse complement.
CGGCTCCACGGGATGATTGTTCATACCGATACACTGGCCCAGGCCGCGGCCAAGGCGGCCCTGATCCATGGCCGGCCCTGGCTTCGCGTCTTCATGGCCCATCTTGAGAGGATGCGGGATTATGGGCTCCGGAGGCTGGCCCAGATCCCCGGAGTCTGGTGTCCCCGGCCCAAGGCTACCCCTTTCCTCTTCCCGAATCTGGCCTCCTTTGGGATGACAAGCCTGCAAATAACCGAATATCTCAAGAATGAGGCGCGGGTGATCGTGCAGAGCGGATCGGATTTCGGGCCTCACGGAGAGGGGCATGTTCGAATCAATGTCGCAACTGCGCCCTCTGTGCTTGAAGAGGCGTTCGACCGGATCGAAGCGGCCCTCAGGAAGCTCGGGTGATCCTGTACCATGCGACAAACCTGCGGATTCCTTCTTCCATGCTGAATCTAGGATCGTAGCCGAGCCTCTGCCTGGCTTTGGTGATGTCCGCCCATGTGGCCCGCACATCTCCCGGCTGATCGGGATAGTGCCGGACGAGCGCCTTGCGGCCGAGAGCCGTCTCGAGCATCTTGAGCAGATCGACGAGCCGAGTGGTTCTGGACTCTCCCAGATTGTAGACCTCATAGCCCCTGTTTTTCTGGAGTGCCTTGAAGAGGCCGTCGATGATGTCCTCGATGTAGGTGTAGTCTCTCAGTGAACTGCCGTCGCCGTACACGGGAACAGGCTCGCCCTGATCGATGAGGCGCGTGAATTTGTGGATTGCCATCTCCGGTCTCTGGCGCGGGCCGAAGGTGGTGAAGAATCTGAGGCAGGCCACATCGATACCGTAGAGACGGTGATAGGTATAGCAGAGGATCTCCCCGGCCCGTTTTGTGGCGCCGTAAGGCGAGATTGGTGAATCGGCAGGGTCTGCCTCGGAGAAGGGGATTTTCGCCTTTTCACCGTACACGGAAGAGGAGGAGGCAAAGACGAGCCGCTGGATGTGAAACTCCCGGCAAATCTCCAGGATATTGAGGGTTCCTCTGATATTGACTTCCTCGTAAAGCAGGGGGTTCTGGATGGAATGGCGGACCCCTGCGCGGGCGGCCAGATGAACGATGCCGTCGAAGCTCCGAGGCCTGCAGAGATCCCTGAGAAAGGCCAGGTCGCGCACGTCCCCCACCATGTTCTCGAAGAGAGGAGAGGTAAGCAGAGAGGCGATATTTCTCTTCTTGACGGCAGGGTCGTAGAAGTCGTCGAGATTATCGAGGCAGACCGTGTGGATCCCTTCTCTCACCAGGCGTTCACAGAAGTGGGACCCGATAAAACCGGCTCCTCCGGTGACCAAGACCGACTGCATCGACCCTCCCTGCGGAATCACACCCGATGTCATACCCATCCCAATGTGCGATCCTAACACGCTTCCCGCCGGTTGACAAGCAGTGGGGGGCGTGTTAGATAGATTCTTGGAGACCGTTGTGAAAATAGCGATTTCTGGGAAAGGTGGGGTGGGCAAGACGACCCTGGCCGGAGTTATGGCCCGCCTGCTTGCTGAGCAAGGCCGGAGGGTTTTGGCCATCGATGCGGACATGGATGCCAACCTGGCCTCGGCCATCGGAATCCCCCCGGATCGACTGGCAGGCCTGACTCCTCTGGCTCAGAAGACGAGTCTCATCGAGGAACGGACTTCCAGCAAGAAAGGGACATTCGGAGGGATGTTCAAGCTGAATCCCAGGGTTGATGACATACCAGACGAGTACAGTGTGACCTACAGAGGTGTCAAGCTCCTGGTTCTGGGTGGTGTCCTGTCTGGAGGGAGCGGCTGCTTCTGTCCGGAGAATGTTCTGCTGAAAAGCCTGATCAGTCATCTCTTTGTGGCAAGAGAAGAGACGGTCATAGTCGACATGGAAGCGGGACTGGAGCACCTGAGCCGGGGGTCCACGGCTTACATGGACGTGTTTGTGGTGGTCGTCGAGCCCGGCCTGAGGAGCTTTGGAACGGCAAGACAGATAAAGCGGCTGGCCGGCGAGTTGGGGATTTCCAGCGTCCATGTCGTGGGAAACAAGGTCTCCTCTGACCAGGACAGGCGACTCATCGAGGAAAGCCTGGGACAGGATTTCGAGATTCTCGGTTATCTCAGCTTCAATCCCAAGATCATAGAAGCCGACCGCCTCGGGGTTTCCCCTTACGACCTCGACAATGAGATAAGAGAAGAGGTCCGGGTTATCGCCGACCGAATGGGGGAGAAGAGATAGAAAGATTCCTGCGGACCATTTTTGGACTGTTCTGCCTAGTCATAAGCACGATCGTGCTCTCCATCCTGGCGTTCCTCACATTCCCCTTTGACCGGAAGGGAAGATTGATCCACTGGTATGCGCGGGCCTGGGGGTGGGTGATCGTGAGGAGTGCCGGCGTGCGAGTGGTCCTGTCCGGCGCCGATCGAATAGAGAAGGGTAAGCCCCAGATCTTCATGGCCAATCACCAGGGTGCCTTTGACATCTTTGCTCTTCTGGCCTATCTTCCGGTTGATTTCAAGTGGCTCGCCAAGGAGGAGCTCTTCAGGGTTCCTATTCTTGGATGGGCCATGAAGGCCGCGGGCTACATCAGCATCGATCGGAAAGGCAGGAAGAAGGCCTTGGAAAGTATCGAAAGAGCAGTCGCCACTGTTCGACAGGGGGCTTCTGTGATGGTGTTCCCAGAGGGAACCCGGAGCCCTGATGGAAGGATTCACTCCTTCAAGAAGGGAGGGTTCACCTTGGCCTTGAAGGCCGGTGTCCCCATTGTTCCCATATCGATTAGGGGCAGCAGGGATGTCCTGCCCAAGAGTTCACTGAGAGTGAAACCCGGAACGATCGAGATCGTCGTGGGCAGGCGCATCGGCGGTGACGGGGGGAGTCTGGCGGATCGAAACCGGATGATGGAAGAGGTGAGAAAGGCCATAGAGAACGGCTTTGCCCGCTGAGGCGTGAGGGGTTGGAGAATTGAGAGAGGACGGCGTGGGGCGCGAAATCCTGGGTATTCTTCTGATGGGAGCCGGTCTTTTCCTCGGGGTAGCCCTGTTTTCCTATCATCCGTCAGATCCGTCCTTCAACGTACAGCATGTGGGGGGGGTGAGGGAGATCCGGAACCTCGGGGGGGTCGTAGGTGCCTATGGCGCCGATCTCTTCATCCAGGTCCTGGGAGGGGGTGCCTATCTCCTTTCGCCTCTGCTGGTCTGGGTGGGAGTGCTGGTGATAAGCCGGAGCGGAGCGGGCCGGGTGTTGGTGAGAGGAGGGGGAGGGCTCCTTCTCGCCTTGACCGTTTCCATCGGTCTTGGAAGGTGGGTGGAAAACCTTACAATTCGCGGGCAGGAGATGGCAGCCGGTGGTGCCTTCGGCGCGCTCCTCTCCGGAGAGCTCTCAAGATACGTCGGCCTCTTTGGTGCGTCCTTCTTGGTAATCCTTCTCCTGGTGGTATTCACCATAATGACTACGGGGCTCTCCCCGTCGAGGCTGGCCCTTGGTTTGGGCCGTTTGATATCGGAGGCGGCGGGAAAGGTGAGGATCCTGTTCACGATCCACCTCGAGCGGACTGGAAGAGAACGGCGGGTGGGAGGGAAGAGAAAGTCCCGGCACAAAGAGACCCCGGCGAGGGTAACTCGGGTGGTTGAGCCCTCTGTAACAAAGGCGCAAAGCGCCCGGTCTCGTCAGCAGGAAGAGTTTGAATTCCTGGAGGCCAAGGGAACCTTTCATCTTCCCCCTGTCTCTCTCCTCGATGCGCCTGAGGTTGACGACGTGAAGGTCGACAGGCAGAGTCTTGTCATGAATTCACGGATCGTGGAAAAGAAGCTCAGGGACTACGGGGTTGAAGGAAAGGTCGTGGAGGTCAGGCCCGGCCCTGTGATCACGGTCTTTGAATTCGAGCCAGCCCCAGGGGTGAAGGTCAGCAAAATAGTGGGGCTGGCCGATGATCTGGCCCTTGCCCTGAGTTCGGTGAGCATCCGGGTTGTGGCTCCCATCCCGGGAAAGGCCGTTGTGGGCATCGAGATTCCCAACAAGGTGCGCCAGACGGTCTATCTCAAGCAGATCGCCACATCGGAGGCCTTCAGAGAGTCCCGGTCCAAGCTCTCTATCTGCCTGGGGATGGGGATTTCAGGGCAGCCTCTCGTGATCGATCTTGCCGGGATGCCCCATCTCCTGGTAGCTGGCTCGACAGGGTCGGGCAAGAGTGTATTCCTCAACGCAATGATCTGCAGTATCCTTCTCAGGTGCAGGCCTGAAGAGGTCCGCTTCCTCATGATCGACCCGAAGATGCTTGAGCTCTCCCTATACGAGGGGATTCCCCATCTGCTCCTGCCGGTTGTGACCAACCCGAAGAAGGCGGCCCACGGCCTCGAATGGCTGGTGGGCGAGATGGAAAGGCGTTATGGGATCTTGGCCGACAAAGGGGTCAGGAACATCGATCAACACAACCGCGAGATAGAGAAAAGCCTGGGGAATCGCAGGGGCCGTGGCTACGGGACACTCGATGGGACCTCGGGCGGAAGGGAAGGCGAGCCGGTGTCCCTTCCCGAGAAACTGCCCTACATCGTTGTGGTGGTCGACGAGCTGGCCGACCTGATGATGGTTTCCTCAAGAGGCGTGGAGGAGGCCATCACGCGCCTGGCACAGATGGCAAGGGCCGTGGGTATACATCTGATACTGGCTACACAGAGACCATCGGTCGATGTCATCACAGGGCTGATCAAGGCCAACTTCCCTGCCAGGATCTCCTTCCAGGTCTCCTCGAGGACCGACTCAAGGACGATTCTCGACTCTATCGGGGCGGAACACCTGCTCGGGGCCGGAGACATGCTCTTCCTGCCACCTGGAAGTTCCAAGATGATCCGCGTGCACGGGGCATATATCTCTGAAAGTGAAATCAGAAGACTGGTTGAATTCCTCAAGAAGCAGGGTAAACCCGAATACAACGTCTCCATCATGGAGGAGAAACAGGCCGGAGAGGGCCCGGGTGAAGATGAGGAATACGACGAAAAATACGACGAGGCCGTGGCCTTCGTGGCCGAAACCGGCCAGGCCTCGATCTCGCTGATTCAAAGGCGATTCCGGATCGGGTATAACCGGGCTGCAAGGATCGTGGAACGGATGGAAGCCGACGGTATCGTGGGGCCGTCGGACGGCGTGAAGCCCCGGGAGGTTTTGATTCACAAGGTCTAGGGGGATCTCCGGTATTCAGTCGATGAGGGCCGGATGAGAGCGAGGTTGACTCTTTCCTCGATTCTTCTTTCACTGATTCTCTTCTCCGTCATGCCTGTGGCCGACTGTCCGGCCCTTACAACAGGGGAAGTGGTCAGGGGGATAGAGGAGCGGTACGGGTGTGTCTGGAGCCTCAAGGCAGACTTTGTCCAGGAGACTACCACCAGGATGCTGGGCCAGACACGGGTCACCAAGGCCAGGGGGCGGGTGTATCTCCAGAGGCCGGGACTCATGCGTGTCGAATACACCACGCCGCCAAAGAACGTGTGGGTAAGCGACGGGAAGACCCTCTGGTTCTATCAGCCCCGGGATAAACAGGTCAATGTGGGAAGGGTGGATCTCGAGAGGGGAGGTTTTTTCCTGGGCTTTCTCATGGGTGAAAGCGACCTTGCAGAGGATTTTGAAATCCACGGGTGGGACCGGGAGGTTGAAACCTGGCATGGGGCTTACCGAATCGAGCTTGTTCCCAGGAAACCCCAGGCGATGATGGACAGGTTGGTCCTTCTTGTGGATCGAAAGACGGGCTACGTCGATCAGGCAGAGGTCTACGATGCATACGGTAATCTCACGAGGACCCTCTTGAAGCGAGTCCGGGTCAACCGGAAACTGCCTGCCGATCTTTTCACCTTCGTGGTCCCCCCGGGTATTGAGGTCATTGAGGGTTTCCCCGGGTCTCAGGATTAGGGGAACCGCCGGAAACCACGGCCAACAGCCGGGACCACGGATCCCGGGACAGTCGTACCCATGCCCCTGAAACGTGCCACAGGGATCGTGATTCGCTCTTTCGATTATGGCGAGTCCGACAGGATCGTCACCTTCTTGACCCGGGAATACGGGAAGGTCAGGGGGATCGCCAAGGGCGCTCGGCGGAGCAGAAGGCGATTCGCCAACAGCCTCGATCTGTTTTGCCACGTGCGGGTTCTTTTTGCAGAGAAAGAGGAGCGGCCCCTCATGCGGATCGACCAGTGTGACGTGGTGGAGTTCTTTCCGACCCTCGGCCAGGATGTGGCCAGGATGAGCTACGGGAGTTACTTTGCGGAGTTGGTGGACGCCATGTTGGAGGAAGGAGAGGCCCACAGAGGGGTTTTCGATCTCCTGAGGGGGTTTCTATCCATTTTGGACCAGTCAGGGACAAAGGAGGAGATGCTGCGGATCTTCGAGGTACGCCTCCTCTCTCTGGTTGGATATCGGCCGACCCTCGAGTCCTGCGTCCGCTGCGGCAGCTCCATTGATGGGCCGGGGAGGATCTGGTTCGTTCCGGCCAGGGGTGGGGTCTTTTGTGAGAGATGCCGCCCTGCCGGGGAGGAGTCGTTTCCCCTTGCTCTTGGGACTGCCCGGATTCTTGAGAAGGCCGTCGAGACCGACCTCTCAAAGATAGAACGGCTGAGGTTTTCGCCCCTCGCTCTCAGGGAGAGCCGTGAGATTCTGCCCCGCTTTGTCAAACACCATCTCAACAGGGAACTCAAGTCGCTTCGATTCCTGGAGAGCATTAAGTCAGCCCCTTCATGAAGGACGTCGGGTTCCGGCTTGCTCCCGGCGGGGAATTCTTGCCCCTTCCCCACGAACACGCCTCACGAACACGCCCCACGAACACGAATCACGAACACGCCTCACGAACACGAACACGCCTCACGAACACGAGCACGCCCCACGAACACGCCCTGTCTCCTTCCCGCCCAACCTCGATGGGTGCCCCAGTGCTTCCGCAATGTCGCTCCGGAACAAAGGGTTTCCACAAAATGGGGGAACTCCCCGGGGGTGTTCTCCTTGACAGGGTGGGGACAAAGTGTTAATCACTTTTAGTTTTCGGCCGCTTTCGGGGTCATATGAAGAGAACAGAGGGATGGGGCTGTGACTTTTCAAGAATTGATATTGGCCTTGGAAAGGTTCTGGGCAGAGAGGGGATGCATTATTTGGCAGCCCTACCAGACAGAGGTGGGTGCGGGGACGATGAATCCTGCGACTTTCCTCCGTGTTCTGGGACCGGAACCCTGGATGGTGGCCTATGTGGAACCTTCCAGAAGGCCTACCGATGGTCGGTACGGCGACAATCCCAACCGCCTTGAACAGCATTACCAGTACCAGGTGGTCCTCAAGCCTTCTCCCCTGGACGTGCAGGAGGTCTACCTGGACAGCCTGAGGAGTCTGGGTCTGGATCCCCTGGCCCATGACATCCGTTTTGTGGAAGACGACTGGGAGGCGCCGACCCTCGGAGCCTGGGGCCTGGGCTGGGAGATATGGCTCGATGGGATGGAGATCACCCAGTTCACCTACTTTCAGCAGGCAGGAGGATTTGACCTCGACCCGGTGCCGGTGGAGCTGACCTATGGTCTTGAAAGGATCGCCATGTATATTCAGGAGGTCGACAATGTCTTCGATCTCATCTGGACCGGAGAGATCCGTTACGGCGACGTTTACCACCGCCGGGAGGCCGAGTATTCGATCTACAACTTCGAGGTGGCAGACACGTCCATGCTCTTTACCGTGTTCGATCTCTTCGAGAAGGAGTGTTCCCGCCTTGTGGAGAGAGGCCTTCCCCTTCCGGCTTACGACTACTGCCTGAAATGTTCACACGTCTTCAACATTCTCGATGCTCGTGGATCCATAAGCGTGACCGAGAGGACCGGTTTTATCCATCGGGTGAGAGATCTGGCAGGCCGGTGCGCTGCGGCATATCTCGATCAGAGGGAGTCCATGGGGTATCCCCTTCTGAACAGGCTTGGAGCATAGGCGCCGGAGGCTTGCGACACGCCGGCTCGGACCGGGAGTTACGATGGCAAAAGAATTGCTTCTGGAGATAGGGGCCGAGGAGATCCCCGCCGGCCTGACCCCCAAGGCCCTCAAGGACCTGGAAGAGTCGATGCGGGGGGAGCTCGAGTCCCTGGACGTCGATTTCGGGCAGATTCGGTCTATGGGAACTCCCAGACGCCTGGTTGTCTGGGTGGGGGATGTGGAGGAGTTCCAGAAGGATGCGGTCGAGAGAAGACTGGGTCCTCCGAAGCACGCGGCTTTTGACGAGAGAGGTCGCCCCACACGGGCTGCGAGAGGATTCGCCCAAGCACAGGGAGTGGAGGTTGAGGATCTCGAGACGGTTGCCACCGAGAGGGGAGAGTATGTCTGCGCCGTGCGACGCCGGCAGGGGAGGAGAACCGTGGACCTGCTCGGGGAGAGTCTCCCCAGGCTTATTACCGGTCTCTCCTTTCCGAAATCGATGCGGTGGGGTAGATCCGGGCTCCGCTTTGTCAGGCCCATTCACTGGATCCTGGCCCTTTTCGGTGACGAGGTCATTCCTTTTCGCCTGGAGGACATCCAGAGCGGGGACCTGACCTACGGGCACCGGTTCATGAGCCCGGGAGCGATAGAGGTAAATGGGTTCTCGGACTACCTGGGCAAGCTCCGCGAGGCCTCCGTGATTGTCGACCCGGAAGAGAGGAGAGGGACGATCGAAAGGGGGATCAACGAGGCGGCGGGTAAGGTCTCGGGGAGGATTCTCCTCCGTCAGGAGCTTCTCGAAGAGGTGACCTATCTCGTCGAATACCCGGTGATCGTCCTGGGGAGTTTTGAAAGGGATTTCCTGGAACTCCCCCTGGAGGCGGTCGTTCATGCCATGGAGGACCACCAGCGATATTTTCCAGTGGTGGACCACGGGGGTGATTTGCTCCCATACTTCGTCTGTGTATGCAACACTCTGGCTGCGAATATGGACGTAGTGAGGAGGGGAAACGAACGGGTCTTGAGAGCGAGGCTTTCCGACGCGAGGTTCTTCTTCACCGAGGACCTCCGCCTGCCGCTGGAGAAGAGGGTCGAAGACCTGAAAAGGGTGGTCTTTCAGGCAAAGCTCGGGACCTCCTATGAGAAGGTCATGCGGCTCCGCTCGCTTTCCCGTATTGTCGTGAGAAAGCTGAGCCCGGATGCCGAGGCCCTCGTGGATCGAGCCGCTTTTCTCTGCAAGGCCGATCTGGTAACGGGAATGGTCGGGGAGTTCCCTGGCCTTCAAGGGGTCATGGGCAGAGAGTATGCACTCCGTTCGGGTGAGCCGAAAGAGGTGGCCGATGCCATCTACGAGCATTATCTGCCCGCCTTTGCGGGAGATCGGTTACCCTCATCCGTGATAGGGGATTCCATCAGCATTGCGGACAAAATCGATACCATTGCGGGGTGCCTCGGTGTGGGGTTGGCGCCCACGGGCGCCGGTGATCCCTTTGCTCTCCGGCGTCAGGCCATCGGGGTTCTGACCATCCTGTTGGAAAAAGGGTATTCCGTCTCCCTCAAGGAGCTCATCCATGAGAGTGTGGAACTTCTCAAGGAGAGATTGGAGATACCCCCCAGAGAGGCCGAAGACTCGGTTCTCGAGTTCTTCAGGCAGCGTTTCGAAAATCTATTGATCGGAAGAAGCCTCCCCCATGACGCGGTCGAGGCGGTTCTGGTTTCTACCTTTGACGATGTCATGGACTGCTGGCAGCGGATCTCCGCTCTGGCGGAGATGAAGAAGTCCGAGGAGTTTCGTGCCCTGACTGCCGCGTTCAAGAGGGTCGTCCACATCACACGGGCCTGGTCTTGCCGGAAAGTCGTCCCCTCCCTCTTGAGCGAGGAGGCCGAGAGGGATTTGTACAGGATTCTTAGCGAGGTGAGCGGCCGGCTCGATGCGCTTCTCAGGGCGAAGGATTACCGGCAGGCACTGGTCGAACTGTCCCGATTGAAGGATCCGGTGGATCGGTTTTTCGATCGGGTTCTGGTTATGGACAAGGACGAGAAGATCCGTGACAACCGGCTCGGTCTTCTGGGGCGGATCGTCGACCTTTTCCGCCGAATTGCGGATTTCTCCAGAATCACCACGGAGTGAACCCTGGGGGAAAGCGGCCGGAGGCTCTGGAGGGAGAGGGATCTGGGGTGGAGGAAGAAGATCGGCTTCTCATCGAGGGATACGTTTCGAGGGAGATGAGGCCCAGGTTGGAGCGCGAGTATATCAGCCTGGCCCATACTTTCTCGCTGCTCAAGAGGGATCCTCAGGAGGCCTTCGAAAACCTCTTTATCATCATGTTCATGGCTCCCCTGTTGGTGGGGCGGGGTGATATCGCAAGACGGAATCTTTTGCTGCTGAAAGGACTTGTCGATCTGCTGGAGAAGAAAGAGAAGAAATCGGACTTGGCTGTCCGGATAATAGAGACTTTCTATGAGGAGTTCGATTCGGTTATCCGGAAGATAAACAAGGTGCAACAGGTCTACGGCATCGACATCGATCTCTCCTTTCTCAAGTACCTCGACATGAAAAAATAAGGGCCTTCCCCGCACGCTTCCGGGCCGGGTCTAGGAACGGGAGGCCGATAGAAAACGGCTGAGCCGGTTCTTGTGATCCTTTGTAAGCCTGAGAAAAGAGACCCCTGCCCCATAGGAGAATTCGGGTTGGTCTTCGAGATAGACGATCCTGCCTGTGGGGGTGATGACCCGCCCGTCCATTACCACGGTGAATTGATAGGTCTCGCCGACGATGAGGATGTGGCGGGAGCGGATCTTCATCCCGCCTAAGCTGAGATCCTCGGTCTCACCTATGTTGAGTCTATCGAGGCGTACAAAGGAAAGGGGACAACGATGGGGGAAGCGGGGGTGTCTTCGTTTTTCCTGTGCGGGATAGCACATTTTCTTGCTCCATTGTAGACAAGGACCGACAAAGGGGAAAGAGATGATTTCTTTGTCTCTGGTGTTGCCTCTTGTGCTTTTTGGGCTTGAGACAGACAAAGTCGTGCTTGCCTGGATTTCTGTGTATCGATTGCAGGTTTTCCGTCTATATATGCAATAGTGGTGCCAAGATAGGCTTCCTATCTCCAACTGCCCCGCGCGACAGAGGCGGGGCAAGGGAACCGCGGATTTACGGTACCGGTGAGTGGAGGGTGTGCGGGAGGCTCGAGCCACCGGCCCGGCCATGGGGGGGTAAAGCTCCCCCATGATTGAGAGATGGTGGTTATTCTTTGAGACAATCATTGGAGTTATTATGAAAATTTTTTCCGGTATTCAATCCCTTCAGGGAGGATGCGGGTTGGATAGTGTGTGAATTCAAATAGTTACAGCACCCCGGATATTGGTATCGGAATTGCGGTAGGATAGTCCGTTCGTGCCGCTGATCCGGGAGCCGGTAGGTTCCCGACCATGAGAGGGAAGTTGACTCTTCCGGATGAGAAGGCTAAACCGGGTGACAGGGGGGGCTTGATGAACGAACGAATGTCAAGGATGGAGAACTTCTTTGATCTCAGCGAGGTTCCGTTTTCGGATCTCTTTGGCGGAGTTGAATATGTTTGGGAGGTCCTCAATCGCAGGGATCCCTATATTCGAGACAACCTCTGCCCGAACACGTGTTCGTCCCAGAGGAAGGATATCCGGATCGAAGGTGAGGTATATGTGGGCGAGGGGACTGTTATTGAATCGGGGGCGTACATACGAGGGCCCACGATTATCGGCAAGGACTGTCAGATCCGCCATGGAGCCTATATCCGGGGAGGCGTGATCACGGGCGACCACTGTGTGATAGGGCACACCACCGAGGTGATCCGATCTATCCTATTGAATCACGTCAGGGCGGACCATTTCGCCTATGTCGGAGACAGCGTTCTCGGGAGCAACTCCCATCTCGGAGCCGGTGTGATCCTGGCCAATGTCAAGATGCGGATGAGCCCCACTTCGGTGAAAGTCAGAACCAACGGGACCAGCCATGATACGGGGATGAGAAAGATGGGGGGAATCCTCGGCGACGATACCGAGATCGGCTGCAACAGCGTGACCAACCCTGGGACCCTTCTGGAAAAGGGGGTGACCGTCTATCCGGGCATCACCATAGGCGGCTACTGCCGGTCAGGGACGGTCATCAAGACATCGGGCCATCTGGGTGAACCCCGTTCTGTTTTCTTGGCTAACCGTGGCGGATCTGGTTGGGGGGACCCACTGGCGTGTCCAAACTGCGGCCAGCTCATCACGAGGATCGACAGAGTCAAGGAGATGATCGGCTATTGCAAAGAACTGAAGGGCCAGTGCAGTTGCGGCCAGAAGTACGCCTTTACCCTTTCCCCGCCCAATACTCTGGTCCTCTCTTTTCCAGACAGGCAGGTCGAGATCGTCTGTTGAGCAGACAGGGCCCCCGGCCCCCTCTCGTGGAGGGCCGAACCTGCCCGGCAAGAGATACTGCCGGCTCTCCCGGCCGGCATTCCTCCCCGGATCCTAGAAGAAGATATTGAACGGGTAGTCAGGATCCTCCAATTCGGCCTTGTCCCTCTTCATCTCCTTCAGTTTGGCCTGAGCGGCCACGAGTCGGGCGATGGGGACGCGGTAAGGAGAACAGCTCACGTAGGTGAGCCCGAGGGTATGGCAGAACTCGACGCTTCTCGGATTGCCTCCGTGCTCGCCGCAGATGCCCACCTTGAGATTGGGGTTGCTCTTCTTGCCCCATTCCATGGTGATTTTCATGAGCCGCCCCACACCCTTGATATCCAGGACCTCGAAGGGGTTGTCCATGAGGATCTGCATCTCGTTATACAGAGGAAGGAACTTGTTCTCGGCATCCTCTCTCGAGAAGGAGAAGGTGGCCTGGGTGAGATCGTTGGTCCCGAAAGAGAAGAAATCGGTCACCTCGGCCAGCCGCCCGGCGCGCATACAGGCTCGAACCACCTCGATCATTGTTCCGAACTGAACCGGAACAGAGACTCCCCTCTCTTTTTCGACGGATTTCTGGATAGCCACCAGCCACTTGTGGACCTGCTTCAATTCCTGGGCGGTACAGACCTGGGGGACCATGATCTCAGGGTGGATGTCGACCCCTTCCTTGATCAACTCCGCCGAGGCCTCCAGAATGGCCCTGATCTGCATCTTGTAGATCTCGGGATACTTGATACCCAGGCGTACCCCCCGGTTGCCGAGCATTGGGTTGACCTCTGCCGTCTCACGCACCTTCTGGAGGATCTCCTCCTTCTTCTTGATCAGTTCATCCAGAAGTTCCCTCTCCCTTATCTCGGAGAGTTCCTCCATCACGTGTTCGATCTTGGGGATGTACTTCCGGAGAGAGGGCTCCACGATCACCTTGACCGAATCCGGAAAAGTCTCCATCTCCCTGAGGCTCCTCTGCACGTCCTTGAGTCGTTCGATCTCCCAAACCAGAGATTCCACGGAGGGGAGAAACTCGTGAAGAGGCGGATCAAGAAGGCGGATCGTCACGGGGAGTCCTCGCATCCTCTTGAGGATCTTCTTGAAATCCCCTTTCTGCATGGGGAGGAGCTTGTCTATTGCCTCCTGTCTCTGCTTGGCAGTATTGGCGAGAATCATTTCGCGGACGATGGGGAGGCGGTCCGGGGCGTTGAACATCCTTTCGGTTCGGCAGAGGCCGATCCCCTCGGCTCCGAGTCTCCTGGCCCTGGCAGCGTCCTTGGGTGTGTCCGCATTCGCCCTCACCCCGAGGGCCCGGATCTCGTCGGCCCATTTGAGGATTGCCCGCAAATCGGGGCCGAACTCCGGGTCCACGGTCGGGACCTCGCCGATATAGATCGCCCCGGAAGCCCCGTCGATGGTGATGGTGTCGCCTTCAAGGAGGTGATGGTCCTTGACCACGGCGACCTTGTTCCTGTCGTCTATCTGGATATCCTCGCAGCCCACTACACAGGGCTTGCCCATGCCCCGGGCCACCACGGCCGCATGGGAGGTCTTGCCGCCCCGGCTCGTCAGTATGCCCCTCGCCTGGAAGAACCCGTGGATGTCTTCCGGCTTTGTCTCCTCGCGGACCAGGATGACAGCCTCGCCCAACCGGCCGAGACGCTCGGCCTGGTCGGCATCAAAGACCGCCTTGCCCCTGGCCGCACCTGGAGAGGCACCGATGCCCTGGGCGATGGGCCTCGCCTCGGCCTTCGGGTCGATCCGGCGGTGGAGGAGCTGTTCCAGGTGATCGGGGCTGATGCGAAGGAGGGCCTCCTCCTTTGTAAGGAGTTTCTCCCTCACCATGTCACAGGATGTCTTGACGGTCGCGGCGGCATTCATCTTTCCGTTCCGGGTCTGGAGCATGTAAAGCTTACCCCGTTCTATGGTAAACTCGAAGTCCTGAACCTCGCGGTAGTGCTTCTCCAGAATGTGACGAATCCTTTCGAGTTCTCTGTACTGTTCGGGCATCTCCTGTTTCATCTGGGAGATGGGTTTCGGCGTCCTTATGCCGGCCACCACATCCTCGCCCTGTGCGTTGGGGAGATATTCGCCGAAGAGCACGTTTTCGCCGGTTCCCGGATCCCTCGTGAAGTTGACCCCCGTTGCCGAATCATTACCCATGTTGCCGAAGACCATGGTACAGATGTTGACGGCGGTTCCGTTGGCCATGGCAGGAGTGATCTTGAACTCCCTCCGGTAGTCCACGGCCCGTTTGCCCATCCATGAACGGAAGACGGCTTCGACGGCCATACGGAGTTGGACCCAGGGATCCTGGGGGAATTCTTGGCCCGAGTCCTCCCTTATGGCCTTCTTGTACATCTCGCAGATTTCGATGAGCGCCTCGGTATCAAGGTCGGTGTCGAAGCTGGCACCCCGGCGCTTCTTTTCCTCTTCGAGTATCCTGTCAAAACGGCTGTCTTCTACGCCGAGGGCTATCTTGCCGAAGAGTTGAATGAATCGGCGGTAGGAGTCATAGGCGAAGCGTCGGTTTCCCGTGGCCTTTGCGAGTCCCTCGACCACCTGATCGTTGAGTCCAAGGTTGAGTATGGTATCCATCATGCCGGGCATCGACATGGCGGCTCCGGATCGAACCGACACGAGAAGCGGGTTGTCAGGTTCGCCGAACCCCTTGCCGGTCTTGTCCTCAAGCCGTCTCATATGCTCCACTATTTCATCCATAAGGCCGTCCGGGAGGCTCCTCCGGTTCGCATAGTACTTGCGGCAGGCCTCCGTGGTGATGACAAATCCGGGGGGAACAGGAAGCCCGATCTGGGTCATCTCGGCAAGACCGGCTCCTTTGCCTCCGAAAAGCTGCTTGTTCTTGCCGTCGGCTTCTTCAAAATCGTAGACGTATTTGATCTTCTCCATAACAGACTCCTTTATCCTCTCGAGAGTATACACAGGGACTAAATACTATCAGATTACAAAATAAAATCTACACCATCTGAAAAATTATGCCACCCTTCGAGACACGCCGGCCTGGGATCCCCCCGCCCGCTCGCCCAAGAGCAGACTTGACAGGGAAACCATCGATCCGATAGGTTTCCTTGGTTGTTTGTCACGAGCGGTCGAGGCCTATCTCCGTTTTGATGGGGAGGAGGGTGATATGGAGGAAACGAGGAGGGTTCTGCTTCACGTGTGTTGCGCCAATTGTGCCATCTTCCCCCTCAGGCGGCTGAAGAAGGCCGACAGCGAGGTCTTTGGATTCTTCTACAACCCCAATATCCACCCCTTTCAGGAATATCTGAGGCGGCGAGAGGCGGCCGAGGCGTTTTTTCGATCTCAAGGGGTGCGACTCATCATCCGGGACGAGTATGACGTCGAGGGTTTCATAAGAGACGTGGTTTTCCGCGAGGAGAACCGCTGTGCCTACTGCTATAACCGGCGTCTCGAGGCGACGGCCAAGATGGCCAAGAAAGGGCGTTTCGGCGGCTTCACTACCACCCTTCTCTACAGCAAGCAGCAGAAGCACGAATTGATCAGAGAGATAGGAGAGAGCGCGGCCAGGAGATTCGGGATCCCTTTTGCTTACGAGGACTTTCGTGTTGGATGGAGGGAAGGGATCGAGGAGTCGAAGCGAATCGGCCTCTACCGCCAGGAGTACTGCGGGTGTATCTACAGCGAGAAGGAGAGGTACCTCGGGAGGGGCAGGCGTCAGACAAAGACATCGATGATCTGAAAGGCCTCGACGTCCACCAGCCCTCTGTCGGTCATCTTGAGGCGGGGAATCACGGGGAGAGCCATGAAGGAGAGGGTCATGAAGGGGTTTGCCAGCGTGGATCCCAGACGGGCGGCCTCGGCCTGGAGGCGGATGAGCTTGTCTTCCACCCTTTCCACGGGCAGATCGGAGAGAAGCCCGGCAAGGGGAAGGGGGAGGGCGTCCAATACGCGGCCCTCGGCCGTAGCCACCATGCCTCCCTTCATCCGCCGGATCTCGTTTACGGCCAGGGCCATGTCCCCGTCGTCCGCTCCCACGACGATGACATTGTGGGAGTCATGGGACACGGAAGATCCTATGGCTCCCTGCTTCAGGCCGAAACCCCTTACGAATCCCCTACCCATCCTGCCGGACCGGTGGTGTCTTTCTAGGACGGCGATTTTCAGAAGATCCCTTTCAGGGTCAGCCAGAGCAAAGCCCCCTGTCACCGGGACCGATTCTATCGATCCTCCGGTGACGATCTGATCAGGTACGATCTCAATTACCCTCACCCTCTTTGAGCGGGCTTTGAGCCGCAGGTCCTCGGGTTTCACCCTCGAGAGGTGAACGGAATTTGCGAGGGGAGGGAGCTTGGAGGGGAATGCCTCCTGTCGTACCATGCCGTTTTCCACGATCGGCTCCCCCCCGTGGATGACCCATCGCACCTGGAAATCCTCGAGGTTCTCGAGGACTACAAGATCGGCCAGATATCCAGGGGCGATACCGCCCATGTCGTGGAGCCCGAAGTACTCTGCCGGATTGAGGGTTGCCATCCGTATGGCCGTGATCGGATCGAGGCCCAGGCGGACCGCCTTTGCAAGGATTCCGTCCATGTGGCCCTCACGGACAAGATCGTGGGGATGCCGGTCGTCGGAGACCAGTACGAACCTGCGGGAGTTCTCCCCTGTCACCAGGGGGACCAGGTCGGCGAGATTCCTGGCCGAGGATGCCTCGCGAATCATGATGATCATGCCATTGGCGAGTTTTTCACGGGCCTCCTCTATGGCCGTACATTCGTGGTCCGATGTGATTCCCGCGGCGACATAGGCAGAGAGTCTCTTGCCGGTGAGGCCGGGAGCATGGCCGTCGATCCGTTTTCCCGCCGAAACGGTGAGCTTCTTCAAGACAGGAGGTGCTCCGGCCACGACGCCGGGGTAGTCCATCACCTCCCCTATGCCGAGAGCCCAGGGGTTGTCCATGAGGGTCTGGATCTCGGTGTCAGAGAGAGAGGAGCCGGATGTCTCAAGTGGGGTGGCGGGAACGCAGGAGGGGACCATTACGAAAACCCGGAGTGGGCTCTTGCGGGCGGATCTGACCAGCCACCGGATGCCTCTGGCTCCGAGGACGTTGGCTATTTCGTGAGGATCGGCGATGACGGCCGTTGTTCCGTGGGGAACGACGGCTCTTGCGTATTCAGGTGGGGTGACGAGGCTGCTCTCGATATGGACGTGGCCGTCCAGGAAGCCCGGGGAGATGATATGGCCTGAGACGTCGATATCTCTCCGCGCTCTGTATGGTCCGAACCCGACTATTCGGCCCCGGTGAATCGCCACGTCCCCCTCACGGAGGCACCCTGAGAAAACGTCGACGATCTTTCCTCCCCTGAGGAGAAGGTCGATTCGCACCCGGCCTGCGGCTGCAGCGATCCTCTGGGTCAGATCCCTTACGGTCGGTGTCCTGCTTGCCTTCATGGGATCCTCACGGTTGATGTAACACTCTTACCAGAGTTCCCCTGGAGGATCAATACACGGAACGCTGACTCGAGTCTGCCCATGTTACAGAAAGCGTGGGTCCGCTTCACTGCCAGAACTGGGAAGACCCGAGACGGAAAGTTGACAAAAGGGAGGCACTTTGTTAAAAAAGGAACAAACTCGTGAGTCGGCCCGGGAGAAGTAGATGCCTCAAAGTGTTTCTGAAGAGATCCGCATCAGGCCCATGAGAGAGGACGATCTGGAAGCGGTTGTTGCCATCGACGAAAAAGTCCTTGGAGAGAAGCGATACGACTACTGGCGGCGAAAGATCCGTTTCCGGGGAGATAACTCCGACAGCACGGGGTTCGTTGCCGAGGCTGAGGGCCGGATTGTGGGGTTCATCCTGGGAGAGATAAGCGGCCGGGAGTTCCGGATATCCCATACGGTCGGCTGGGTCGACACGATCGGCGTCGACCCGGCTTATCAGAGAAGGGGTGTGGCCAGTGCTCTCCTGGACCGGGTGATCCGGTGTTTCAAGGAGCAGGGCGTTGAGACGATCCATACCCTTGTCAACTGGTCGAGTTGGGATTTGCTCCAGTTTTACAAGAAGGCCGGGTTCACGCGAGGGGACATGATCAATCTGGAGCTCAAGATCTGAAGGTGTTCCGGCCCTCCATGAGGGCCTTGTCGAAGATTTTCAGGCTGATCTCTCTGAACCCGGGAGGTGTGATCTCTCCGATGGTCGACCTGAGCCTTTCCGGAGAAAAGGGAAGCCTGGGATGGGCGGAGGCGAAACCGATGAGGGCGATATTGGCCGATCTGGGAGAACCCATCTCCCGTGCGAGTTCGCCTGCGGGGAATACCGGGATCTCGACTCCTTTCTCCTCGAGATAGCGGGAAACCCGTCCGTCCAGGAAATCCGCCGCCGGGGCGTTGACAAAGCAGATCCCCCCGTCTCTGTCTCTGGTTCGCTGCCTTATGTAGGGCAAGGCCCGGTAGGCCTCGCTCTTCTCGAGGCAGAGAAGAACGTCGGCCCTGCCTCTCTCGACCAGGGGACTCTCAAAGTCACCGATTTTGAGATGCGTAATGACCGATCCCCCCCGCTGACTCATTCCGTGGGTCTCCGAGCCGATGAGATCATTCCCTTCGGTCATGGCCATGACCGAGAAGATCCGTGTGGCAAAGAGCACGCCCTGTCCTCCCACACCTGAGATTATCATCTGGATTCGCATAGGTGACCCTCAACCAATGGGCACGATCGCCTCCTGGCCGCACACTTCGATGCAGAGACCGCAATCCACGCAGGTCGAGCGGTCGATCTCCACCTGCCCCTCTCTTCCAAGGACCAGGGAAGGACATTCGAAGCGCTTCAAACAGTACCCACAACCCACACAGGCACCGACTGCAGGCATGTCGATGGCAGAGGTCGGGCACTCGAGGAAACATACCCGGCAGGCCGTGCATTTGTCGTAGTCGACGGTATAGCCCTCTTCGGTCTTGGATATGGCTTGCTCCGGGCATTGGATCAGGCATGTGTCGCAGTGAAAACAGGCCCCGCAGTGAAGACAGCGCCTGGCTTCCTCGATGATCGCCTCCTCGCCTGGCAGGAGCAGAACCTCCTGGAAGTTGCCGGCCCGTGCTTCCACGGCCAGGGTGGGTTCCTCGATTCTCCGCCCTTTTTCCACCTGGTCGATCCTGGCCGACGCGAACTTCATGCGGCGGCCCTCCATCTCGCGACCCTTCGCCATATCCTCGCCTCTCAGGTATCGAACGATCGAGAGAGCGGCCTTTCTGCCGCCGGCCAGAGCGTCGATGAGGTTCTTCGGGCCCGTCACCCCATCTCCGGCCGCGAAGATCCCTTCTGCCGTTGTGGCCAGTGTGACCGGGTCCACATGGATCGTTTTCCAGGAGGTGAGGGCAACTGTCTCCTCGAGACCGGAAAGATCCGGGACATATGCTGGAGAAGTGATGACGAGGTCGGCTCTCAGCGTTCTTTCCGCACCTCTAGTGGAGACGATCCTCGTCCTGCCCAGGCTGGTGGGCTTCCCGAGAACAGCGGTCTTGAAACTCACCCCTCTGGCCCTACCACCCGAGGTGGCTATCCTCGTCGGAACCGAGAGAAAACGAAACCTTACACCCTCTTTCTCGGCTTGGATGATCTCCGACTCCTGGGCGGGTAGTTCCCTTCTTGAACGGTTGTAGAGGATCGTGACCTCCCTTGCCCCCAATCGGAGGGCGGTTCGCGCTGCATCGAGGGCCCGGTCGGTTCCGCCGATCACAACGACCCTTGATCCCACGGGGGCCGTCTCCTTCAGGGCGACCCGCTTCAGGAAGGCCAGTGAATCGATGACGCCTTCAGCCTCGGAGCCGGGAAGACCCGGACCGTCCGCCCTGTGAGCCCCCAGGGCGAGAAGGACAGCCTCGTAACCCCGGGTCCTGAGGTCTTTCAGGGCAACCCCGTCTCCGACGGGTGTGTTCAGACGAATCTCGGCCCCGAGGTTGCGGACGATCTCAATCTCCCGGTCCAACACGCCTTGGGGGAGTCGAAACCGGCCTGTACCCACGGCCATGGTCCCTCCGGCGACCGGGAGGGCCTCGAAGATCGTCACCCCGTACCCCTCCCGTCTCAGATCAAAGGCTGCCATCAGGCCGGCAGGACCCGAACCCACGATGGCGACTTTCTCATTTCTCTTGGGGCCCGGACGGAAGCGGGGTGCGGCGGCGCCTTCCCTGTCGGCGAGAAACCGCTTCAGAAGATCGATGGCGATCGGCTGGTCCACCGCTCTTCTGCGGCAGATCTTCTCACAGGGGCGGGCGCAGAGTCTTCCCGTGATGCCGGGGAAGGGATTCTTTTCACGGACCAGAGCCAGGGCTTCATCGAATCTTCCTTTAGAGATGAGGGCAATGTATCCCCTGGCATCGACCTGGAGGGGACAGGCGGCCGTGCACGGGGCTGGCTTGTCTCGATGGACCGGCAGAAGAGCCTCGGGTACGGCGCCTCCTGCCACGGGGTGGATGTCCTTGTCCGGTGGAGGCAGGTGGCGGATGTCGACCTTTATGGGGCGGATCTTGAGTTGCTCCGGCTGGTGGGTGATGCAGGGATACCTGGCGATGAGGACTGCCACCCCTCCGTCGGGCTGTTTGGTGTATCGACGGGCCCTCCGCGTCTCCCTGACGAGATCCTTCATATCGTAAGGGTTGACCAGTCGGACATACTTCACACCGGCCCCCTTGACGAGTTCTTCCAGGGACAGGGCCGTCCCGGGATGCCCGTCGGCCGTAAGGCCCGACTCCGGGGTAGGCTGCATTCCCGTCATGGCGGTGGTGGAATTGTCGAGAACTACCAGAATGAAGCGGGAACCGTTGTAGACGGCGTTCAGCAGTCCCTGAGTGCCGGAGTGGTAGAAGGTCGAATCCCCGATGGTGGCAATGATGGGAGGATCGAGCCCATCCTGGTTGTAGGCATGGTAGAGGCCGCTGGCAAAGGTGATGCTCGCCCCCATGTCGTGGCAGGTGTCGACGGCATCCATGTTCATTCCAAGGGTGTAGCATCCGATGTCACTGGTGAAGATGGCCTCCGGCAAGGCTCGTTTCAGGCTGTAGAAGGACGCCCTGTGAGGACAACCCGGGCAGAGGGACGGCCTGCGAAGGGGGAGCCCGAGATCGCCGATGATCTGCTCCAGTTCCCCTGGAGAGGGCCTGTCCGGCAAGGGGATGGAGAGCCCTCGGCAGAGATCGGAGAGGATTCGGCTGACCGTGTCAGGAGTCATCTCCCCCTCGGCGGGGACTGTTCCGTCGAGCCTCCCCCGGAGCTTCGACTTGTCCAGGATCTGCAGTTCTATGACCGGCTCGGTTTCTTCCAGGATCAGGACGTTTCTGCAATGGCTGATGAATGCCTCCACCGTACCGGTGGGCAGGGGGTAGGGCGTCCCTATTTTGAGGAGGGGGATCTCCTCTTGGAGGTACATTTCGCGTAGGATGTCCCGGACCATGGCATGACAGATGCCCCCTGCAATGATACCCAGAGGCGCGTCCTCCCGGCCGTGTTCCACAAAGTTGACGGATCCCATGGAAGCGAACTCGCCGGCGATCTCCCTGAGCTTCAGGTTGAGTTGCCTGTGAAGGAAAAAGCGAAACCTCGGGGTTGCGCTCCATCTTTGGGGATTCCGCTGGAAGTGGGCCCTTCTTTCGAGCCTGGATATAGACCTGAACCGGATGGTCTGCCTGGCGTGGGAGACCCTTGTGACCGGACGGAAGAGTACGGGGATCTGGAATTTTTCCGACAATTCAAAGGCCAGGGGCATCATCTCATGGGCGTCTCTCGGACTGGCCGGGTCGAAGACCGGTATCTTTGCGAACATGGCCATGAAGCGTGTATCTTGCTCTGTCTGGGAGGAGTGCGGTCCTGGATCGTCGCAGCTTATGATAACGAAGCCGCCCATGGTCCCTATGTAGGCCGAGCTCATCAGGGGATCCGTAGCCACATTGAGTCCTACCTGCTTCATTGCCACAGCGGCCCTCTTTCCAGTGTAGGAGGCGGCGAGGGCGTTCTCAAAAGCCACCTTTTCGTTTGTGGACCATTCGATGTACGTGTCGAGATTGTTCTCCCTGCTGAAGAGGACCACACCGGGCAGGATTTCCGAACTGGGAGTTCCCGGGTAGGAGGCCATGAAGTGGCATCCACTCTCCACGATCCCCCTGGCGATGGCTTCGTTCCCCAAAAGGACTCTCTTCTCTGACCCCGGCATGGTAATCCTCTTTCCACTCCTTGTTGTCTGCTGGTCCATGAAGGCCGAAGGAACTCCCGCCACCACGGGGTGAAACCCTCAGCCGGAAAACAGTATCTCCTCGACCTCTTCCCAGTGGCACCCCGAGGTGAGGGAGACGAGCGGGCCGACCTGGAAGAGGGAGTTCTGAGAAGACCCTTCCTCCCGGGCTGTCGTCTTCCCCGTTTTTCGGATGAGAAAAACCGCCATTCGTGAGGCCTGGCCGTCGAACCACGGTGCGGCCGATGCTCCGGAACGGAGTCCTGAAAGATCCCCGGAAGGACCCGGTTCGACCATGACAAGCCATCCCCGGTGGTAAGGAGCCTTCCAGACCAACATGGGATCTTCCTTGAGGTCGTGATTCACGGCGGAGACCTTCCCGCCCAGGGGAGAGGGGATCGTGAGTTCTCTCTTCCCCACAACGATCCTGACCAAAGGCCCGTTCCTCTCCAAAGAATCGCCGGCCCCGGGGAGATCGATCCGATCCGCTCGAGCTGCAAAGGTCGAGGCCAGGTCATCCAACCCCAGTCGGATGAGCCTGCCCATCGGTTTTGCCCAGACGTGCCACGCGCTGTAACTCCGGTCTGGGAGGAAGGTGAAGCCATGGAGCCTGAAGGCACGCCTCTGTTCGGCCGGTCTGAAGGCAAGGGCCGGATGGGTGTGGAAGCGATCCTCCATGGCCTGGTCCACTTCACACCGCCAGCACTCATAGCCGTTGGAGCAGATCATGAAGTCGAGAAGTCCCAGTCTCACATATTTGCAAGACCGCACCGTCCCCGTGGCGGAGTGTTTGATCTTTCTGGTCCGGTCGATCTCCATCTCCATTGTCCCTGTGGGGCAGACGTACTCGCAAGCCCCACAGGCCAGGCAGTTCTCCGTATCGATACCGAAGGGGGCCCCGACCCTTCTGGAGATACCCCGGTTGGAAAAACCGATTGCCTCGGCTCCGATGATCTCCCGGCAGACCCGGACACAGAGGCCGCAGAGGACACAGGTGTTTTCCCGGTTTTCGGTCCTAAAGCGGCTCTTCTCGACCCCCAGTCGACGGGCAAGCTCTTGAATGACAGGGACCTGCGGGCACCTGGCAAGGAGGAGCTCAACCAGAAGCCGTCTGGCACGCAGGACCCTTCTCGAACGGGTTCTTACCTCGATTCCCTCCCTGGCGGGATAGTTGCAGGCCGTGACCAGGCGGGATTCCCTCCCCTTGTCTCTCACCTCCACGGTGCAGAGCCTGCACGAACCGTAAGGGGTGAGGTCCGGATGATAGCATAGTGCGGGGATCGGGATGGACATCTTCCTGGCGATGTCCAGCAGTGTTGCCGACTCTGCGGCTTTCACCTTCTTTCCGTCGATGGTTAGAGTGATCATCGCCGGGTCCCTCTCACAGGCCGACCTATTGC
The DNA here is from genome assembly GCA_019308905.1 of Deltaproteobacteria bacterium. Classification (NCBI taxonomy): domain Bacteria; kingdom Pseudomonadati; phylum Myxococcota; class Myxococcia; species Deltaproteobacteria bacterium. The sequence goes on along the minus strand of JAFDHF010000045.1, from coordinate 4,748 downwards.
TTCAAGACAGCCTCGAACCTGCAGACCTGGTGGCAGGCATCGCATTTGACGCAGCGCTCCCTGTCCAGCCGGTGCGGGTGCCTGGCCTCCCCTGAGATGGCATCGGCCGGGCAGACCTTGAGACAGGCACCGCAGCCGGTGCAGCGCTCCGGGTCGATGGTGTAGGTGATCAGAGTCTTGCACACCCCTGCCGGACAGCGCTTGTCTCGGATGTGGGCCTCGTACTCTTCCCTGAAGTGACGGATAGTCGACAGGACCGGGTTGGGTGCAGTCGTCCCCAGGGCGCACAGAGAGGTTTCCCTCATGGTCCAGGCCAGGTCTTCCAGAAGCTCGATATCCCCCATCGTCCCCTTTCCTTCACAGATATCCGTGAGAATTCGGTCCATCTGGTAGAGCCCCTCCCTGCAGGGCGTGCACTTGCCGCAGGATTCCCCCTCGAGGAAGCGGACAAAGTACCTGGCCATATCTACCATGCAGGTCTCTTCATCCATGACGATCATGCCGCCCGAACCCATCATCGATCCTGCTTCCTGGAGCCGGTCGAAATCCACGGGGAGGTCGAGGAGATGCCCGGGAATGCAGCCGCCAGAGGGTCCTCCGGTCTGCACGGCTTTGAATCGCTTTCCCCCGGGAATCCCTCCGCCGATGTCGTATATGATCCGGCGGAGGGTTGTTCCCATGGGTACCTCAACCAGGCCGGTGTTGTTGATCTTTCCTACGAGGGAGAAAATCTTTGTCCCCTTCGAGCCCTCGGTGCCGACACTGGAGTACTTTTCCGGTCCCTGGGCGATGATGACCGGCACATTGGCCCAGGTCTCCACGTTGTTCAGGTCAGTCGGCCTGTCCCAGAGGCCGCGCTCCACAGTGTGGACGTACTTGGCCCGGGGCTCTCCGGCCCTCCCCTCCAGGGATGCCATCAGGGCCGTGGACTCGCCGCAAACAAACGCGCCGCCTCCCTGGTTCACCCTGAGGGTGAAGTTCAGACCGGAGCCCAGGATGTCTTTGCCCAAAAGACCGCAAGCCTTTGCCTGGTCGATGGCACGGATCAGGTGGGCCACGGCCACGGGGTATTCATGACGGACATAGACATAGCCCTCCTCGGACCCGATGGCGTAGGCGCCGATGAGCATCCCCTCGATGACGGCATGGGGATTTCCCTCGAGAAGAGACCGGTCCATGTAGGCACCAGGGTCGCCTTCATCGGCGTTGCAGACGACAAACCGCTCTTTGCCCGGGGCCCGGCGGCAGGCATCCCATTTCTCCCCTGTTGGGAATCCTCCCCCGCCGCGGCCTCTCAGGCCCGATCGCTTGATTGCGTCGATGACCTCCTCCTGGGTCATGGCCGAGAGGACCGTCTCAAGGGCCTGGTACCCCCCGATGGCGATGTAGTCGTCGATCCGTGTGGGATCGATCTCTCCGTTGCTTCCGAAGACAAGGCGCATCTGAAGACTGTAGAAGGGGACATCCCTCTCGTGCAGGACTCTCTCCTCTGTCACCGGGTCCACATAGAGAAGACGATCGATGATCTCCCCCTTCCTGACGGTCTTGGCGACGATATCCGCGACATCTCCGGGTTGCACCCCTTGGTAGAAGACGCCTTCAGGACGAATTACAACCAGGGGGCCTCGCTCGCAGAACCCGTGACACCCCGTTTCCCGGAGGGCGACCTCCCGATCCAGGTTTTCTTTTCTCAACTCCTCCCGGAAGGCCCCTGTAACTTCGCGGGCCCCGGAGGCCAGGCAGCCGGTTCCTCCACAGACGGTTATGCAGGGCTTGGCCGGATCCCTGGAGTGCTGAAGGGACCGGCGGAAAGCCCTTAGTGCCGAAATGCTCGGTATTCGACGGTCCACCTTATGGTCTTTATCCGTACTCTTCAAGGATGGATTCCACATCCCCGAGCCGGACGTTGCCGTGATAGTGATTGTCTATGATGACCAGCGGACCCAGGGCACAGGCCCCCACGCAGTTGACGGATTCCAGAGAGAACCTCAGATCCTTCGTGGTACCCCCACCCTGAAGATGGAGCCGGTTCTCGAGAAAGTCGAGGATCTTTGCCCCTCCCCGGACATGGCATGCCGTTCCCAGGCAGACCCGGATGGTGTGCCTCCCCCGGGGCTCCAGGCTGAGAGCCTTGTAAAAGGTGGCGACCCCGTAGATTCTGGTGAGGGGGATGTCGAGAGTCCTTGCCACCTGGAGGAGGGCTTTTCGTGGCAGGAATCTGAACTCCTCCTGGATCTCCTGGAGGACCGCGAGCAGGGAGGAATCCCTGTACCCGTGTCTCTCGATGATTTCCGAGACCGTGTCCAAAACCTCGTCCATGGGTTTCTCCCCGTGCCGGCCTTCAGCCATGGAGCACTTCCTCCTCCACTCGGCCGGGACCCGGGAACGGGCGGGAGAGCCTGACGGATCGACTCCGATCGGCCACAATGCAAGGCCATCCCCAGCCCGCGTGAACCTGTACAGGGAGTACCGCGACTTTACACTGATTCTGTGCCGAGAGGGATGATCGACCAGAGCCTACGGCAGCTTGCCGAGAACGCCCCTCGGAGCCTCCAATCCCCGAAAGGAGACGCCTTGGTTCCGAGACCGTTTCAACTCCCCCGGGGGCTTTCTTGGAAATGGTCGAACAGAGGGAGAACCCGGCAGGGGGTGTCACTGGGACTCTTTCTCTCTCTTTTTTGCCTTTTCGACGAGCTCCACCAGGGTCTCCAGCTTCGATTTCGGAGGGGTGAACACTCGGTCGAGCTCTTGAGGTGAATAATGGTCGGCCAGAAACTTCTCTATGTCCAGCTGCCCGCGCCAGCACCTGGCAATCCACCCGCAGGGGAGGTGGTCGTTCATTGTACGGCAGAACTTGAAGGTCACCTCTCCGCCCAACCTCGGGCATCGAATCCCTTTCCCGTCATGCTCTTCGATCAACCTGGCCCCCTCCACGGCGAGGGGAGGACATCCACAGAGCCGCTCGGAACCTGCGGGTGTACCCCCTCACCAGCAACGCCGTCTATTGTCTTTCCCACCGGTCCCGGGGCTCAGACCTTGGGCAGGTCGGCCTGGGCCTTTTTTACCTCCTCCTCCGGATAGGAATAATCCACCAGCTTGCCGGACAGGTAGGCATCGTAGGCTGCAAGGTCGAAGTGACCGTGGCCGCTATGGGCGATCAGGATGGTCTTTGCCTCGCCCGATTCCTTGCACTTGAGGGCTTCGTCTATGGCCACTTTCAGATTGTGACACGGCTCAGGCCCGGTGATTATGCCTTCGGTCCGGGCGAACTTCACCCCCGCCTCAAAGGTGGCCGTCTGATGGGCAGCCACTGCTTCAATGAGGCCTAATTGATGGAGATGGCATATGATCGGTGCCATGCCGTGATAGCGCAGTCCTCCCGCGTGGACGGGGGGTGGAATGAACCCGTGGCCCAGGGTATTCATCTTGAGCAGGGGGGTCATTCCCGCCGAGTCACCGAAGTCATAGGCGTATATCCCCTTGGTCATGGTGGGACAACTCTCAGGCTCCACACAGATGATCCGGAGGTCGGGCTTTTGCCCGCTGATCTTGTCCCTTATCCAGGGCAGGAACTGCCCGGCGAAGTTCGATCCGCCCCCGATGTTGCCGACAATAATATCAGGATAGGCATCCGCCATTTCCATCTGCTTGCGGGTCTCCTCGCCGATGATGGTTTGGTGGAGGAGAACATGATTGAGTACGCTTCCAAGGGCGTAGTGGGTATCGTCCCGGCCCACGGCCTCCTCGACCGCCTCGCTGATGGCGAGTCCCAGGCTGCCAGGGCAATCCGGCCACTTTTCGAGCATTTCCCGCCCTGCCTTGGTCTCCCTGCTGGGACTGGGAACGCACGTTGCCCCCCAGGTCTCCATGGCGATGCGCCGGTATGGCTTCTGGTCGTAGCTGATCCTGACCATGTAGACTTTGATCTCCACACCGAAGAACGCTCCGGCTAGGCTGAGGGCACTGCCCCACTGTCCGGCGCCGGTCTCAGTCGTTATCCGCCTGATACCCTCCTTCATGTTATAGTAACACTGGGCTGTGGCCGTGTTGGGTTTGTGGCTGCCGGCCTGGTTTGTCCCCTCGTATTTGTAAAAGATCTTGGCCGGTGTATCCAGAGCCTTTTCCAGCCTGTACGCCCGATGGAGCACGGTGGGCCTCCACGTGCGGTAGACAGCCTGGAGTTCCTCGGGGATCTCGATCCAGCGCTCTGTGCTCACCTCCTGCTTGATCAGCTCCATTGGGAAGAGTGGGGCTAGATCGTCAGGAGTGACTGGCTTCCCGGTGGCTGGATGAAGAACCGGCGGCAATGGCTCCGGCAAGTCGGCCTGGATGTTGTACCAGTGGGTTGGCATATCTTTTTGATCGAGGAAGTACATGGCTCTTTCCATCTTGTCCTCCTTTTTGTTTTGGGGATGTTTCCTGGTCGACCCTTTCCTCTGGTCCTGAGCAGGACACAATCATGGCCTGCTCGTGGCAGTGCCGCTGCACCCCCTGTCGGGCTGGAAGCGGCTCTGCAGGTGGCTCGCACCTCCCTCCCTGATAGAAATTCATTGAAGATGTAAAGGCCTGTCGACAAAACAGGGCAGGTTAGTCCATAGCACCATTCGGGCGGTTTGTCAAGGATTTTCCCCCTGGAGCAGCGATTCCGTAACTTTTGCCGGCGCGGATAGTTAAGCCCCCGAAAAGGGCTAAGTTATGTTCGACTAGGCGAGATTCGGATTGGGGAGTAGGTTGGATTTAGTGGCTGA
>JAFDHF010000044.1 GCA_019308905.1 Deltaproteobacteria bacterium | reverse complement strand
CCGGCCGTACCCATGCACCCGGGCGCCGATACCCAACAGCATCAGAACCAAAGCCACAAAATAGAGAGCTCTTCTCAGCACGGGCCTCCCCGAAAAATACCAAAAGACCTGCCATCCACAGGACACGGCCTTTATAGCAGAGGGGCTCCTTTTGTGTCAAGAAAAAAGCACTGAGGAAATGACCAAGAGGGGAGACAGGCGGGGGAAAAGCCTTCTCGCTGTTCGATCCAGGTCTCCTTATGGAACCTTACGACGAGAGCTCGAGAAGCTCCAGGGTGTGAAATGGGAAGAAAACTCGATTCTTAAGTGTGGCCGTGCTCCTTACTGCCGAACTCCCTTTTCATCGTAGCCCGGGACGTGTGTTTTCGCAGATTGTCAACCAGAAAATGAGGCTAAGTGATTGTATTTACAGAATAACTAGGCAGTAATGGTCAAAAAAAGACTTGACCCCATCCTCCCCAAAAAATGCTTCTGGCCCTAGACGTGGTAGCGGAGTTGGAGTTCCAGTGGGTGGGGGTGGAGATATGCCTGCTCCCTCAAGTGACGCTCACCCAGCCTGCGGGCATGGTGATTGATGAGCGTGAGCGGTACGATCAGGGGGATCTCGGCCCGGCGGTATTGTTGCACTGCCTCGGCGAGTTCCTGGCTTTCCGCCTCAGATAGTGTCTTGCCGAAGCGCTTCATGAGGATCCTGAGAACACGGCTGTTCTTGGCCGGGGTCGCCTTCAGACGGAGGGCCTCCAGGAGGAGGCTCTGGTAGCTCTCAAACAGGTCTTTTGGTGGAAGATCCTTCCCCCGGGCCAGGAGATCCTCCATCATGCGGCAGTGGCTGGGACTATGCGAGAGGATCACGAGTCTCTGGCGCGTGTGGAAAGTCTCAAGCCCGTGCATGCTCCTGTTGCCGTCCAGGACTTCTCTCCATCGGCCGAGTACGAAAACCGACTCGATGAAACTCTCCCTCCTCCCTGGATCGTGAAGACGCCTGTCGTCTTCGACTGGTACCAGGGGGCATTGTTCCATAAAGACCCTGGCAAAGATGCCGGCCCCCTTTTTCACGGTAACTCCCCTCTCTTTGGCCACCCGAACCCCTGCGGGACCGCAACTCGGCGAGTTGCTCTTGAAGATATAGCCCCAGAGGTCCTGTCCGGCCAACTGCTCCACCCGTTTCCTTGCCCAACTAGTCATTGGACCTGTATGGTCAACGGCGGTGCTGACCGTCAGGAGTCTGGGACGGTCCGGCTCGCCTATCAGATGGAGGGGTTCGCGGGGAACAGAGAGACCGTATTCCACCTCGGGGCAGACAGGGACGAATGTGACGTGTCTTCCCAGAGTCTGGAGGATGAAACGGTCGAGCCTATGGCCTCCGTCCCACCGGACCTTTTGCCCGAGCAGACAGGAGCTTATTGCGAATCTGACGGTTCTTTTCATGGAATCCTCCCCGCAGCACGTGCCGCCTTCATTTTCGGCATTTCCTTGAACCCATGTCAACCACCCTGTGTCTTGAGTTCACCCCGCGGGGTGTGTATCCTTTGAGGGGTCCTTTCCAGAATTTGTGGGGATTTGGAAAGACCGATCCCGGTGAACCCGATGAGAGAGTCACTCAGAACAGGCATAAGTTTCGGCCTTACCTCAGGTGTGATCACAACCCTGGGGCTTATGGTGGGACTCCATTCGGGGACCCATTCAAGGCTCGCCGTTCTCGGGGGGATTTTGACGATCGCCGTTGCCGATGCCTTCTCCGATGCCCTTGGAATCCACATATCAGAGGAAGCCGAAAACGTCCATACCAGAGGAGAGATATGGGTATCGACGGTGGCGACCTTCCTGTCGAAGTTTATGTTTGCCCTGACCTTCGTGGTACCGGTCCTTGTCTTCGAGCTCTCTACGGCCATCCTGGTCAGCGTCGGCTGGGGACTGGGCATACTCGGGGTCCACAGTTACCGCATGGCAAGAGCCCAGGGGACCAGAGCGTGGAGGGTCGTGGGGGAACACCTTTTCATCGGCTTGGCCGTAATAGCGATCACTCATTTTGTCGGGGACTGGATCGCCGTCACTTTCGGATAGGAGGTTCCCTTTTTCGCAAGCAGCAGGGAAGGGTACCCGGGTGGAGATGGTGCGCACAAGGCAGGTGTTTCCGGTTGGCCGGACAACGGCGATTGGGCACCTCCACCCTGGGCTTGGTTTTAACGGGTCACCTCGAAGTACAGGGAGGTGAGGACCTCGCCGCTGGGTCCCAGGACGTCTACATGCCAAGGGCCGATCTCGTGGGCCTGGATAATCTTGGAACTGTACGTCCGCCAGCTCGGAGAGTTCACTGAGAGGGTGACTCTGGCACGCTCGGTCTGGCCGTAGTACCATACATGGGTGACCGCCGTGGGGCCGGGAACGTTGACAATTTTGGTAAAGCAGTAAAGCTTTCCCACGGAGACTGGGAAGCTCGTCCCAGGGTCTACTGGCGTGCGAGCCACCACGCCCCGGCAGATGGTCGCAGACTCCACACCCAGAGGACCCGCAGCCTGGGTCTGGCTCGTCAGAAGGGGTAGAAAGAGCGCCAACGCGACGAGGGCGAAGATGACCAGATAAGACGTAAAGATCCTTTTCATTTTCCTCCTCCTTGGACAACGGATTTTACCCAAACTTGAATATTATTATACCACCGTAGCGGGCTATCTGCTGCACATGCAATCTCCATGCCGCCCCGATCGTCGGGGTGAGGGGCTTCAACGCTGCGTTCATGGTCCTTTTCGGTCCTTTACGTTTCTCAAGGGCCCTCGAGGGGAACGGGGTCAAGTCTCGGCTTGAGTCTTTTGGAGGGTTTCTCTTTGAAGATCGAACACTTTGCTTTGTATGGTCCTGTCTCCTTGGTGGCTGCGGGTTGGTTCTAGGAGGGGATGAGGGCGGTTGTTTGATTAGGCAGTAAGACTCAAAACGAGACTTGACCCCTTGTTTACCAAGTGGCAGGCTACAAAATGTTCACTGTTGACCGCCCTAAGAAGGGGAGGGTCGTGAAGACAGACCTCTATTCTGACCGGGCAGCGGGGATGAAAACGGCAACCGGTCGGCGGATTAATAGGGCTGGGCACCTCACCCGTCAGAATCATGCGCTTTTTTTGACGCCGGGGGACAGGCTGAGGAATCGCGCTGAGCAGCGCCTGGGTGTACGGATGCAGCGGGTTTGTGTAAAGTTGTGTGTCCTTGGCTATTTCCACCACCTTGCCGAGATACATCACGGCAATGCGGTCGCAAACGTGTTCGACGACGCTCAAGTCGTGAGCAATAAAGAGATAACTCAAATCGAACTCCGCTTTTAGATCATCCAGCAGATTGATGACCTGGGCCTGAACGCTGACATCCAGTGCTGAGACCGGTTCGTCGCAAACGATTAGGTCCGGTTCCAGGGCGAGCGCCCTTGCAATACCGATCCGCTGTCGCTGGCCGCCGGAAAACTCGTGCGGAAAGCGGGGCATATGATCCGCACTCAACCCGACCTTGTTCAGCAAATTCTCGACTTTGCCCAACCGTTCGGCCGGTGAATAGAGCTTGTGAACCAGCAAGGGCTCCCCGACAAGCTCTGCCACCGACATACGTGGGTTCAGGGATGAATAAGGATCTTGAAAGATGGCTTGGACTTTTTTTCTATACGCTTTGGTTTGTGCACAATCCATGGTGCCGATGTCCTGGCCGTCAAAAAATATCCGACCCGCAGTAGGCTCCAACAGCTTGAGAATACATTTGCCCAGAGTGGATTTGCCACAGCCCGACTCCCCCACCAGGCCCAGGGCTTCACCTTTACTGATATAGAGCGAGACGCCATCGATGGCCTGAACCCAGCCGACAGTCTTTCTGATAATCCCCTTCCTGATCGGGAAGTACTTTTTAATATTCTCGATGTCCAATAGGTGACCGGACGTGTGGCTTAAACCGGGTTCCATTTCTATTCCCAACCTTCGGTGACGGCCCAGCAGGCAACCCTGTGTTTGCTTTCAACTTCCACCAGGGGGGGCGGCGCTTGCCGGCAAATCTCTCTCGTTTTGGAACAACGCGGGTGAAAATTACACCCCTGTGGCAGATTGTACAGACTGGGAACCACGCCGGGTATTTCCGCCAGTCGCTGCTTACCACCGGCAGATTTGGCGCCCAGTCGGGGAATTGAACCTAACAGGCCCACCGTATAGGGATGCAGCGGCTGCTCAAAGATCGTCACTACCGGTGCTTCCTCCACGATTTTACCGGCATACATGATAATGATTCGTTGGGTATATTCCGCCACCACTCCAAGGTTGTGGGTGATCAGGATGATGGAAGTCGACATGGAATCCTGAAGCTCGGCCATCAATTCAAGGATCTGGGCCTGAATGGTGACGTCCAGGGCAGTGGTGGGTTCATCGGCGAGGATCAGTTTCGGGTTGCATGCCAGCGCCATAGCAATCATGACCCTTTGTCGCATGCCGCCGGACAGGTTGTGAGGGTATTCATGAATCCGCTTGGCAGGAGCCGGTATCCCCAGTTTGTCCAGCATCTCCCTGGCCTGTTCAAGGGCCTGCTTTTTGGAGGCGCCTTGGTGTTCCATGTAAACTTCGGCTATCTGGCGGCCGAGGGTATAGACGGGATTCAGGCTGGACATGGGCTCCTGGAAAATCATGGAGATCTTGTTACCCCGGATCTCCCTGAGCTTCGACGGCGGCAGTTGTACCAGGTCTTCGCCCTCCAGGAAAATCCGTCCGCCCACAATGCGCCCGGGGGGCCAAGCGATGAGCCCCATAATCGATAGAGCGATGGCGCTTTTGCCGCAGCCGGACTCCCCGACCAGACCGAGCGTTTCAGCCCGGTCCACGTGAAAGCAGACATCGTCCACGGCCTTGATTGTGCCTTCGGGCATGAAAAACGAGGTCTGCAGGTTCTCGACCTTCAGCAGAAGATCATTTCCGATTTCGCCTTGAACGTCATACTCCACTGTGTGTTGTCGATCCATGAGCTTTTCGCTCTGCCACCGCGGCCGACTTGCTCAACGAGAAAATACGATCGGATTGCCCCTTTTACGTGCGCAGCTGCGGATCGGCAATATCCCTCAATCCATCACCGATCATGTTAAAGGACAAGACGGTAATCAGGATGGCCAGGCCTGGAAACAGGGACAGCCAGGGGGCGTTGCTCAGGCTGTCGATCCCGCTTTTGATCATATTGCCCCAGGTGGGGGTCGGAGGGGATATGCCCAAGCCCAGAAAGCTAAGGCTGGCCTCGATCATGATCGCCGTACCCATCCACAGGGTGCCGGCCACTAATATTTCACTGAAAATGTTTAGCAATATGTAATGTGTGATAATTCTGAAATTACCGGAGCCGATGACCCTGGCCGAACTGATATACTCCATTTCTTTGACCCCCAGCGTCGGCCCGTACGCCATGCGCGCGAATCGCGGCGCAAAGATAATGCCGATGGTAACAATCAGTTTGATCAATCCTGAGCCCAGGATGGCCGCCACCATAATGCCGGTAATCAGGGTCGGAAATGACATCAGCACATCCACCATGCGCATGATGATGACATCCGTCTTGCCCCCCGTATAACCGGCAACGATTCCCATAGCGGTGCCCATGATCATCCCCAGCAGGACGGAAAAAAGACCGACGATTAACGAAATCCGCGTACCCCAGATCACGCGGGACAACACATCGCGGCCGTATTCGTCGGTGCCCAGCAAATGCGATCGATCCGGCGGTTTCAAGCGGTTAAACACGTCCTGGTCAATCGGGTCATAGGGGGCGATGACAAAAGCAAAGACGGCTGTCAAGACCACAACTGATGCCATTGCAGCACCGACAATGGCGGTCTTGTTGCTTTTGAACGTCCGCCAGAGTTTTCGCTGATAGCCCATCAATCATACCTGATTCGGGGATCAATCAAGCCATAGGAAAGATCGGTCAATAAATTGATTACAACTACCAAGCCGGCGTACACGACCATGACCGACTGCAGTGTCATGTAATCCCTCTGCTGGATGGCCCCCACCATCATTTTCCCCAGGCCGGGTCTTGCAAAGACGACCTCCACCAGCACGGATCCGCCGATGAGCACAATGGTATAAACGCCGATGAATGATACCACCGGCAGCAGTGCATTCCTCAGGGTATGACCATAGATCACCAGCCGCTCTCTGAGTCCCTTGGCCCTGGCCGTGCGGACATAGTCCTGCCTGAGAACATTCAACACCGATGATCGCGTGGTGCGCGTGATGTACGCCGTCATCATCAATCCCAGAGTCAATGCGGGTAGAAATAGGTGGTGGAGCATATCTTCGACATCATGGATATCGCCGCCGCCCATCACGGGGAAAAGGTCCAGCTTGATGGAAAAAACCAGCATGAGAAGAATCCCGAGAAAAAAAGACGGCAGGGATACACCGGCCAGTGAGAAAGTGCGTCCGATATAATCAAACAGCCGGTTTCTTCTCAAAGCGGTGAACACCCCCAGGGGTATGCCGAAAAACACCCCGAACAGGGCTGCGCTGACTGTCAACTGCAGGGTGTAGGGCAACACCCGCGCCACCTCGGGTGCCACAGGCATGCCATTAATCAGCGATCTTCCCAGGTCGCCGCGGGCCAGATCTTTCAAAAAATTGATGTATTGCTCCCAGAGAGGAATGTCCAACCCCATTTCTTTTTCCAGCGCGGCAACCGACTCCTTGGAAGCATAGTCGCCCAGAACGGCTACCGCCGGCCCACCCGGCATGCTGCGTACCAGAAAAAAGATCAACGTCACTACCGTGAACAGGATTGGAATAGAAATCAGGATCCTTCTGATGGAGTATTTGACCACCGTATTTCCCTCACACCCAATAGATTCCAAGCGGCATTATCCTACCGGAATTCACCCGCGGTCTCAACCTCCTTTTATGCTGCCAAAAACGTGCTTGAAAAAGCAAAGCCGACAACGCCGCCGGAGTCCTGGATGGCTAACATCGCCGGTTCGCCAAGATCACTTTCAGGTTTGCAGGTGCCCGGTTCCTTGTTCCTGCGCGGGCGTCACCACTAGAAGCGGTGAAGGCCCGCGCAGGTTGTAGAAGGAGCAATTGAAATTTGTTACTGTCTTACTGTCTACTTGTTGATTGTTGTAACCTCGGTGGGGTTTGGTCCGTCCGTAATGATGACCATCTTATAGCCCCACTCCACTTTCGGACTTCTGGCAAAGAGATAACCGACGGTAATCACCGGATAGGAGACTGCTTTGCGCAGGAGCTCCAGCTGAGCCTCCTTCCAGAGTGCCACCTGTTGGTTGGGATCGGACGCCAGACGCGCCTTGACAATCAAATCGTCAACACTGTCTATTTTCCCGTCCCCGTCGGCATCCACCCCGCCGATGTGAGAAAAATTCGTTTTCGCTTTCTTACCCGTCACCACGATGGCGGCTGATGAGTAAAACTGGGTCAGAATGACATCGGGGTTGGGTCGCATACAGGCATAGAATACAATGGGGTTGAGGTTCTGCCGGATCCGGGCATGAAAGGTGGAGTGATCCACCACGGACAGTTTCACGTCGATACCGATTCTTCTCAATTGGGCCTGGAGCAATTCATAAGCTCTTTTGTACGTGGTACTTTCCGAGGTGAACACGTCCAGCTTGAATCCCTTGGGGTAGCCGGCCTCAGCCAGCAGCTTCTTGGCTTTAGCAAGGTTATAGTCGTAAACCAGATTTTCTTTTGCGACCTCTTGTTTTGTCAAGCCGGCGATCATGCGCCCCACCGGAACGACGGAGTATATCTCGGAAGAAACATCGGGGCCATAAACCGCCACGAATTCCTTGCGGTTGATGGCATAGCAGATGGCCTGCCTGACCTTAAGTTGGTCCAGCGGTTTCACGGTCATGTTGAAGTGCGCGGTGATGGTTTCAGCGCTGTTGATGAAATCCACTACGACTCCCGGCATTTTGGCGAGTTTCTCGCCCCAGGCCTGCTCTTTGGGGCCCTCGATCACATCCAACTCGCCCTTTTGAAGGGCCATTTCACGGCTGCTGACGTTGGGCATATAATACCACTCGACACCGGCCAGCTTTGGAGCGCCCCTGAAGTACCTGGCATTTCTGGTCAGAACCACCTTTTCCCTTGGAATATATCTCTCAAAAACAAAAGGTCCGGTTCCCACCGGATGGGTTTTGAACCAGTCATTGCCTTTTTCCTCCACGGCCTTTTTGGCGACAATCAGACCGCCCCCGCGATTGGCAAACTTCGGCAGGAATAGAAAGGCAGAAATCGGCTGATCCACCGTAACCTGCACGGTATACTTGTCTACGGCCTCAAACGTCATCCCGCTGTAATCCACGGCAAAAGACGAACGTTTGGGATCAGCGGCTCGCCGAAGCGAGTAGACCACATCTTCGGAGGTCAGTTCATACCCGGGGTTGCCGTCGTAGGGATGGGTCATCACCCCCGGTCTCAGTTTGAAAACCCATTGCTGGCGGCCATCGGCCAGTATCTTGGGTGACGGCACGGCAATGGCCAGATCCGGCTCAATGGCATCCGCCGAGAGATTTCCAGGTTGATAGCGCAGCAGGCCGTTGAACACCAGCCCCACCACCAGCCGGTCCTGCGATCCGGTGGCGCGGTGAGCATCCAGGCTTCTGGAATCGCCGTACTTACAGGCCAGGCGCATTACCTGGCCGTCGGCAACCGGGGCCTGAATGAAAGAAAATGACAGCATTATCATTATCACCAGGGCCATAACCAATTTCTTTGAGAACAAAACTTTCTTCTTTTGCATGGTTGCTTCCTCCTTCCTCTTTGTTATGGTTTTGTTGTTCCCGGCCTTGAACTGCCGATACCAGATGCCCCGATCAAGATTGGTTGATCCCGGTGCTTGACTTCGGGCATTTCCCCGCTCATCCTTTCAAAAGTGCCATCAAAGGGTCAAGAGTGGAAAAAGAATCCAGAGTATAGGCGGTCTGATAAACTTTTTCGGCCTCCGCCCTTCCCAGGCGCTCCGATGCCAGCCCCAGGAATTTGTTCTTAACGCCTTGTCCGGCAAAATCACTTCCCGGTTCGCCATGCACTTCGATAACTTCACGGGTCAGGCGAAGTCCTTGGTCTGTGGTGATGGTGACACGAGCCGGTCGATGCTCGGGAAAAAGTCGGTCCAGGATGGGGTCCACATCGAGCTGGACCCTATCCGCCAGAGCCTGAACGATCGGATTCCCCAGATACTCCAGTGACATCTGTCTGACGCCGAATTCGCCTTCAGACAGCAAGAGGGCAATTGTAAAAGGAATGCTGAACTGCACTCCTTCCAGGCTGACGGGGCGGCGCGTATCCAAAGCAGTCGCTTCTTTGAAAGTGTCGACCTTGATCGATGCGATGCGCTCAATATCGATTTTGTTTTCAGCCAAAATCATGGAGGTGGCATCCAGGGCGGCATGGGTCCAGCGGCAAGATGGATAGCGTTTAAAGTAGACGTTGAGAATCTCATACTCCCGCCCGAGGGTTTCCAAGACCGCGCGGGCCGCGGGCTCATATTCCGATTCGAAGGGATCCTGCATGGTGGCCGGCGGCCCCGTAAACCCCTGCCTTGCCAGATAAGCTGCTGCCGTCCCCACAACCGCCCCCCAGGGGATACCGCCTTTAACCATGGCTTCTGCCCCATGGCTCTTCAACACGGGAACGGCAGTCATATAGGCTCCGGCAATACCCAACGCCATCTGAATCTGTTCTTGATTGAGTCCCAGCAGCCGGGCGGCGGCCGCAGCTGCACCGTAAACACTGGATCCGCCGGATCCGCGCGGCTTCTCCCGGTAGCTGCGGGTCATCAGCATGCCGCAGCGCGCGCAGACCTCATAGCCGATGATACTGGCCGTCAGAAATTCCCGTGGGGTTTTGGCTTCCCGCTCGGCGACCGCCAGGGTCACCGGGAAAACAACCGAGGCGGGATGACCCACGGACGGATAGTACCCGTCTTCGAAATCCATGGCACTGCCCAGCATGGAGTTGGCCCAGACGGCGCCAAGGATCGGCGCACGGCGATTGCAGCCGATAATGGTGGCATCCTCCGAGTTGCCCAGGGCCTGCAAGAGTCCGAACCCGCTGGCCACCGACGGCATCTGCCCGCTGCCCAGAGCCACACCCAGAAAGTCGAGCAAGCATCTTTTGACCATCCGCACGGCGCTGCCCGGCAGTTTTGAGAACTGCAGCTCACTGACAAAGCGGCTGGCGATGGAGGCATTGGCGTCATTACTAGAGGACGGCATCGATGGCATAATCCCGGCTTTCCTGCACCCTAACGCAGAATGATCTCAAATCTTTTCCTTATCTGGGCCTCAACCTCCGGCGGTATACCCAGCGGCCGGTGGTCTTTCAATATTCTTTGAGCCTCAAGGCGTGCCCGTTCACGGCCGTCCAGGCAGCCGGAATCCTCCCATGCGGACCTGCTCTTGCGGTCTGAAATTTGAGGATGGAAAAACTCGCCTTGAAAAAAACTCAAGGTATGTTCACGGGCCAGAAAGTTCGCCCCTGGACCGGCGGCCACAATCTCGTCGATGGCGAGCGTATCTTCATCAACCCGGATGCCCTTGACGGCACGCTTGGCCATTCCGATGATTTCGTTGTCGATGACATACTGTTCGTAGGCCACCCCGTCTTTGATGCGCCCGGCGGCGTGGTGAATGTAATTGGAGCCCGCCAGAGCCGTCAGGGCCAGGCCGAAAGCCTTCTCATACCCGGCCTGAATATCGGGAATCTTGGCGTCGGTCACCCCTGCCAGGTTATAGTTGGGAACCTTGATATACTGCGCCAGCTGGGTAATGGCCGCATTCAGAATCTGGCGTTCAATGCTTCCGGGAATGAATGACATGTCCCGCATGTCGGCCACCCCCGGACACCCCCCGTAAATGACCGGTGTGCCCGGGTTGACGAGTTGACACAAAACGATACCCGACAGCTGCTCTGCATGGGTCAGGGCAAGGTTGGCGGCCATGGTCACCGGTGATGTCAAGCCCAGGATAGCCACCGAAGACAGGGCCACCGGCATTTGCTGCTTGGCTATTGCAATGAGAATGTCTGTCACATCGGCATTGAGTGTGAGCGGGCTCAACATCCAGGAGGTGATAAACGAAACGATGGGGCGTTTTCTCAGCGCCTGTTCCCCGCCGGCGATGAGGGCGGCCATTTCCACGACCTGCTCCACTTTCTCCCGAAAATACACATTGCCCATTACATGCTTGGAGGTGTTGGCCAGGGAGGCATAGTATTTGTTGACATCCAGCAGATCCTGGGGAACATCCTGAGCCACCACCGGGCGGATGTAAAAGTCAATGTGCTCCAGGGCATCCACCAGCCGGGCGATATCGGCCACATCCTGCAGAGTGCTGTCACGCAGCTGGCGGGTATTGAGATCAATGACCTTCAGCTCGGCGCCGCCGGTGCCGGCATACACGGCTTGTCCGGCCAGTTGCAGGTCATTGGATTCATCGCGTCCGGCCAGCAGAATTTCCGTGGGTGCTGTCTGCATTGCCTTTTCAATCACCTTAAGCGGGAGGCGCACTCTATTTTCCCCGGAATCAACCTTGGCGCCGCCTCGGCGGTAGATTTCCAGAACCGCCGGCGTGGTCACCTTTACCCCCACATCGTCCAGAATCCGAATCGCGCCGGCATGGATTTTTTCCACATCGACCGTGCTCAGAAACTTCAGCTGGCCGCCGCTGTAGGCTGTCTTGGGCATTATCCTTTTTTCCCTCGCACGGTCAGGCCTGTGAAAGCGGAAAAAACCGCTGATTTTCCCAGCTCGTCCTGAATCTGAAGCAACCGGTTGTATTTATTGGTTCTTTCTCCCGACCGCGGTGCGCCGAATTTCACAAGGCGCGCCCCGGCAGCCACCGCAAGATCAGGTACTGGATCGTCCACGCAGCCGCCGCTGCGCCCTCCGGGGATGATCCGGTAATTGTGAGTTTCAGCATAGGTTGCGGTCTGCAAAGCCTCGGAGATAGTACCGACCATGTTGGGCTTGATCACGATGGCGTTAGCTGCTTTCAGCGCGATGCCTTTCTTTAGGCGCTCCAGGTTGGTCACAAACAAGTCGTCCCCGGCGATCAGGATAGGGAGCCGATCCGTAAGCCATGCATGCCCTTCAAAATCATCTTCATGCAGCGGATCCTCGATAAGGCACACCGGATAGGCTTCGGCCAGCCCGGCCAGCCTCTCGATGAGTTCTTCACGATTTACACAATCCTCCAGCACACGGTAGCAATCTCCAGCCCGGTCGTAAAAATGGCTGGCGGCACAATCAAGTCCGACTTTGACCTTGTCGTGATATCCGGCCATGGAGGCCGCTTCCAGCAAAATTTCGAAGATCCGGGCTGGATCATCAACCGGTGCCGCCCATCCGGCTCCTTTACCGATTTGCAGTCGCCGACGTCCGTAATGCTTGACGATAATGGGTTCGAGCCGCCCAAATATCTCGACTCCCATGCGCAAGGCCTCCGGATAGCTGTCTGCGCCTGTGGGCAGGAGCAAAAACTCCTGGAAGTCGATTCGACGGTCACCGTAGACGCCACCGTTTACCATGTTGAAGATGGGCACGGGCATGGTATAGGTCTCAGCGTCCCTGAGGTGTCGATACAAAGGGATGCCCATGGAACTCGCGGCCGCCCGTGCCACGGCGATTGAGACACTGTAAACGGCGTTTGCTCCCAACCTCGATTTGTCTGGCGTTCCATCCAGTTCAATCATGATGCTGTCTATGGCGCGCTGCCTGCTGACATCCACGCCGCGCAAGGCCGGCAAAATGATATCCCTTACATTTCTGATGGCCTTTTGCACTCCGAGGCCTTGGTAGCGTTCATCCCCGTCCCGTAGAACCACGGCTTCGTGGCTTCCCACGGAGACACCGCACGGTGATGAGCCCCTTCCCAAGGACCCGTCGCTGGTCAATACGTCAACCTCGACCATGGGAATACCTTTGCTGTCGATTATTTCACGGGCCCTGATATCGGTTATCTTTGATCCGGACAATGGTTACCTCAAAAAATCGCCTTTAGGGCAATACTCACAGGATGGAGACGAGATTCAGATCACAAACATTGGTGCCGGTATTGCCGGTGACAATTTCATCTCCGAGGGCCTGAAAGACCGCCAGGCTGTCATGCATTTGGAGCCGATGATAGACGTCGATTCCCATATTTTCAGCCCGCTCCACCGTTAGGCCGTCAACAATCCCACCGGCAGACCGGGTGGATCCATCGGTTCCGTCGGTATCAATGGCGGCCATGCACACCCCTTTCTGTCCCGATATTTCCAGCGCAAATCCCAAAGCAAGTTCCTGGGACGGTCCCCCCAATCCGCTTTGATCGCCAATGGTGGTGGTCGTCTCGCCAACGGCAATAACCACACAGGGTGGAGCGACCGGCCGGTGATACGTGGCGATCTCCCGTGCAATACAGGCCAAAAAAGTTCCGGCCTCGCGACTTTCCCCTTGAAGACAGGTTGTCAGCACGGATGCTCGAATGCCGATCGATGTTGCCGCCTCCATTGCAGCGGTACCGGCATCAGCGACTTTTTGAACAACGAAGTGGCAAATGCGGTCACTCAAAGCCTTGGGGGTCTCCAGGCGAGGATTCGCTCTGCGGATAAACGCGACGATGCTGGCTGGAACCTTGCCGATCAGATTGTATTTTTCCAGTACGTTACACGCATCGGAAAATGTGGTCATATCCGGGGCCACCGGTGTGCCGAAGAACCTGGCCGGTTCGAGCAGATCGGTGGCCGGGGCATTACCGACACCATCGGAGATGATAAAGTTAATCATCTCGGCCCCTTTTTGATCGATGGCCTGGGCCAGTCGGCCGCCGTTGATGGCCGAGACGTGACGGCGCACGGCGTTGATTTCCAAGATCCGGGCCCCGCTGGTGAGTAACTTTTGCGTGCAGGCAATCTCATCTTCCAGAGTAATCCCCGGCAACGGGCAGCTCAGCAGGGCCGAACTTCCACCCGAGATAATACCGATAAAAAGATCGTCCGGTGTGGCCTGTTGGACGATTTCGAATATGCGCTTGCTTACAACTAGGCTGTTCTCATCGGGCAGCGGATGGCCGGCGGCAACCAGTTCAATCCGTTCGAGCCGGTCACCGGGCTCCAGCTCCTTGACGGCCACAATGCCGGCTGTGATGCGATCACCCAGGATTTCCTCAATGGCACGGGCCATGGCATTGGCCGCCTTTCCGCCCCCGATAACATAGATATTTTTTTTCGCGGCCAAATCCCAGCTGTTTTGGCCGAACGTGAGCCGGTCGCCCTTGCGTTTCAGGTGCTTCTTGATGATATGATAACTGTTTAACTTTTTCAGAGCCAATTCCAGCGCTTCAACCACCGGCTTGCGCGCCGAGTGGTCTCCCCTGGATGCCAACTGCTTGAATTGCGCCAACACCGGTCCTGCAGCCATGGTACCCATAATCCCGCTTGGGTGTTTCAAAGTCGGACGTGGAAGGTTGAAAAACGCTGCCCCTCGTCTCGAAAAATCGAGTCTCTATCCTGTTATCTACCCGCTTTTGCTATACTTCGTATTGCTTCACCGCCTGTTCATTGATGATAACTCCCAGGCCGGACCCGGTTGGAGGGGCGACAAAACCCTGCTCATCGATCCAAATTCTAGACTCCAGGATGCCCCCGAGCATCTGGTATGCTTCAAGGGTGCGGGTGGTGGGTTCATAGATAATTTCAAGCCAGCTATGCCCGGGCAGCGTGCAGCAATAGTGCAGCGCGGCTGCCAGGCCGATGCCGCTCATGCCGTGATGGGGCACCACCTTGATTTGAAACATCTCCGCCATGGCCGCCACCTTCCTGAGCTGAGAGATGCCTTCCGACATGGCCGGATCAGGTTGAATGATGTCGTAGACCCTGCGTTCGATCAACCATCTGAACTCATGCAACCTCTGGTTTTTCTCACCACCGGCGATGGGGATGGAGGTGGATTGCCGCAACCTCGCGAGGTTTTCGAAATCATAGCGCGGTAGCGGCTCCTCCAGCCACAGGACCCCGCGGGCTTCAAGCTCTCGAGCCATTGTCAAGGCCCGCTGGTAATCCCAGCGCACCCCGGGTTCGGGTGAAGGTAGATTGGTGGCCTGATTGGCGTCGGCCATGAAGGCCATTTTTCCACGGGTTGCCTTCAAACAGGCATCCAGGATGGCCAGGTCGTCCTCAATTTTTTCGTTGTGAAGCCTCAGTTTCATGGCCTTGAAGCCAAGTTTCTGGTAATGAACGGCCAATTCGGCACGGCTCTCGGGTGTGCCCACTTCCACCGCGCTGGCGTAAGCGGGAATGCGGTCGTGATGGTATCCCCAGAGTTTGTAAAGGGGCAATCCGGCAGCCTTGCCGATGATATCCCAAAGGGCCATATCGAGACACCAGATGCCACTGCCGGCATTGCGGTAGATACGCGCCAAGGCCTCGGTCGCAAAGGGGTTTGCAGACAGCAGATACGGCTTTACCTGCTTTTCAATAATCCCTGCCAGATGTCCGCTGGTGCCGCCCACCCCGGTGATGCCCTCATCAGTATAAATGCGAACCAGGGTAAAATCATGGGAAGTGACCACCAAGCCCGGCTGCCAGGCCGGCCTGAACTCGCCCGGGTAGGGAATGGTGAGGTTATTGGCAATAACATCTACGATTTTCACTGGTTGTGATTCCTTAATTTGCAAGAACAGTTTCAAACCTTAATGCTGCCCGCCGTTCCCGCAAATGATCCGCACGTATTTGTTGCTCTACGCTTTGCCGCTGTGAGCTTCCGTCATCTCGTCAAAGTGCAGGAAAGCAAAGTATGTGCCTCAATTTTCGATAGAATATTTTATCCTTGGAAAACAGAGAGTTAGGAGAATATCTGAAAACGTGGATCCTGGCGAGTGGCAGGATTTTTATTGCGTTTTTGCTATATATATTGCATAAATAAAATAAAACTTCGGAGATTTGCGATGAAGCCCAAACTTTGCGTCGTCGGCTATAAGCCCGTGATCGCCATTGCCAGAAAAGTCGCCTGGGAGTTCAACGAAACAGCTGACTTCATTTTTATCCGGGCCTTGATGGAAGAAGCCCTGCCAAAATTGCGCGAAGTCGAAGGCGTGGTACAAATCGTTTTGGCCGGACCTTCGACCAGGCGCATGTACGCTGACAAGCTCAAAGTACCGATTATCGCCTTTCGGCCCACCTTCCCGGATTTGATCACCGCCATCCTGGAAGCCCAAGAAATTGATCGTCGCATCGCCATAACGCTTTCCCGTGATGATAAGGATTTCGACCTTCCCCTTCTGTCCAAGGTGATGGGAGTTTCTCTTTTTCCGCTGTACTGTGACAATTCCAGGGAATATGCCCAAGCCTGCGAAGCCGCTATCAAGCAGGACTTCAAAGTGATCATCGGCGGCAGTTTCACCGTAGACGCTGCGGCAAAACTAGGGCTTAAGGGGATACTCCTTTACAAAGGAAGGGACATGATCCGAACGGCCATAGTAAAGGCACTGGAAATTTGCCAGGTCGAGGAAGAAAACACCCGGCGCATTTCCCAGCTAAATGCAGTTGTTAACAATTTCGCCGAAGGGCTGTTGCTCACCGACGAAAAAGGCCGAGTCATTCTGGACAATCCACCGTCCAGGAAACGGCTGGGGATGGAAGATCTGGCGGGCAAACAGGTCAACACCATATTTGGCACCAAGACAGCCAGTAAAGTGTTGCAAAGTGGGCAACCGGCCTTCAATATTCTGGAAGCCGAAAAGCTGGTAGTCAATTACATTCCGATTCGTTCGGCTGAAACCATACATGGTCTTGTTTGCACTCTAAAGCGGGTCGATGAAGTTCAAGATGCTGAGTTTATCGTGCGCAAGAGATTGCACAGCCGGGGATTCGTGGCCAAACACGGGCTGACCGACATTGTCGGCTCCAGCCAGGCAATTCGCCGATGCAAAGAAAGCTTAAAGTTGTTTGCAAAGACCGTGGACCCGATACTAATCACCGGCGAGAGTGGAACCGGTAAAGAGCTTTTCGCCCATGCGATTCATTCATACAGCAATCAAAAAAGGGGACCATTTGTGGCGATCAATTGCGCAACCTTGCCCAACGATTTGCTCGAAAGTGAACTCTTCGGCTATGAAAAGGGGGCTTTTACCGGGGCTCACGAAACCGGGAAAAGGGGGCTGATTGAGCTGGCCCATAGGGGGACCCTGTTTCTGGACGAAATCACTACCCTTGACTATCCCTTGCAGGCCAAACTGTTGCGGTTGCTGTCTGAGCGTGAAATTATGAAACTCGGCA
Source organism: Deltaproteobacteria bacterium (assembly GCA_019308905.1). NCBI lineage: Bacteria > Pseudomonadati > Myxococcota > Myxococcia > Deltaproteobacteria bacterium. The sequence continues at coordinate 18,065 of JAFDHF010000044.1, read as the reverse complement.
GTGATCGCATCATCCCCGTTGATGTTCGCATTATCGCTGCAACAAATGAAGATATTGAAAAATGTGTGGAAGAACGTCGATTTCGCGAGGATTTGTACTATCGCCTTAATGTTTTTCGTCTCCGGATACCGCCGCTGCGTGATCGTCCTGAAGACATAATGCCACTCTTTTTGAGCTTTGTATCAAAAATCGGTCCTGATATTTCCAGTAAAATAAGATCACAAGAAACCGTAATTGAAAAGGCGCTTGTTGGCCACACGTTCAAAGGCAATGCGCGTGAACTAGAAAACATCGCCAGGCGGTTTTGTCTTCTGTACGGTGTAAACAGGAGAGAAAGGAATTTGGCAAGAATTATCGAGGCGTGTCTGGAAAAGAAAATATCACCTAATGTGGACAAGCAACATCTGTCCGATCTTAAAACGGTTACCCAGAACTCAGAAAAACAATTAATCGTGGATTTAATGAAAAAGTACCGGCGTAAATCCGATATAGCAAAGGCCCTGGGAGTTGCGCCCAGTACATTATGGCGTAAAATCAAAAAATACGGAATTACCGAGGGGGAAGGGGTCACCCATTAGTTGCGCCCTGGCAAGGCCGCCTGGTCTTGTAGATGGGAATCCTACCCATGTAGCCGTTAGGCACGGGCCTGGGATCGAGCCTTGCAGGTGCACTGGTAACAGTGCGCTTGATGCATGGGTGCGGGAGGAGGCGAGGTGTAATAGTGACAGGTGGTGCTGGCCGTGAAGGTGTCGAGTCGCGAAAAGACCGTATTGGGTTTGGCCGATGATACCGGCGGGTCGCCAGCCGACAGTCTCTTGTGTGCGATGGGAGAGTGCAGGGGAGGGCCTGGGGTCAAAGGCTGCATGCAGCCTGACATGGAGATCAACCGGTAACCCGGGGTTGATTTCTCCATAGAATTCATTTATTCGTATTGTTGAACCGAGCCTTGGCCGGTGGTTCGAGGCCGTATTCAAGTGGTGGCACGTGATTCACCGAGAGGTGAATTTTTTTGTGGGGTGTCCGACGAGGGGTAGCGGCATTGGGATCCGTGGAATCGATCGTACAGCAACCGACCAGGGCGGACTCGGGCGGCGAGCGGACGGGCAGCGCCGATGCGAAGGTAATCTTTGCCCTTTTCTTGGTCCACTTTGTCGGTGATTTCTATGCGGCCTTTGTCAATCCTCTTCTCCCCGTCTTTGTTGAAGAATTCTCCCTCACCCTGGCCCAAGTCGGCCTGATAGCCGGAATAAGCCGGTTCCTATCCTTTGTCGTTCAGCCATCGGTAGGGTATGTGGCGGATCACTACCGGACCCGGTGGTTTATCCTCGGCGGTCCGCTCATGGCGATCGTCTTTGTCTCCCTGGTGGGCATCGCCCCGAGTTTCCCCGTCCTCATCGTATTTGTGGCTCTGGGCTCTGTGGGTACGTCGATGTTCCATCCCACCGCGGCAGGGATGGTTTCGACCTTCTCCGGGAGGCATTTCGGCTTCTCCATGTCGATTTTCAACATGGGTGGAACCCTGGCCTTTGGGGTGGGCCCTTTGTTTATTACCTTTTTTGTGGCCCGGTACGGGCTGTCGGCCTCGCCCTTTACCATGGTTCTGGGTCTTGCGGCGATGATTCTGCTCCACAGGATCGTACCCCTCCCGGAAGAGGAGGGGTTGAAAGGGCGCACCTTTATCGGCTCGATCAGAGAGGCCCTGGGACCTGCGTGGAAACCGGTCGTGCTGATCTGGGTAGCCATGGTCCTGCGATCCTTTGTGAGCCAGTCCTTCATGACCTTTGTCCCGGTTTTGTACTCGAGAGAGGGATTCTCCCTTGTCTCCATCGGCGTAATCGTCTCCATGTTCACAGTGGCCGGGGCGATCAGCGGGCTCATCGCCGGGCATCTATCGGATCGGATCGGGTACAAGCCCATCTTTTATCTCTCCCTGGGCCTCTCGACACCCTGCCTCTACCTTCTGCTCTTTCTCCCCGGCAGGTGGGTATATGTCAGCGCTTTTCTGGCAGGGTTCTTCGTACTGGCCACCCTCCCGTTGGGTGTGGCGATGGCCCAGGAACTCGCACCCCGCGGAAAGTCGATGGTTTCGAGCCTCATGATGGGCCTGGCTTTTGGAACGGGAGGGATGATGACTCCCCTGACGGGGAAGCTGGGCGATATCTTTTCGATTCGACCGATTCTCGCCCTGATGGCTCTCATCCCCCTGGTCACAATTGCGATCATCTCGCGCTTGCCTGGAGGCAAATTGACTCCTCCCACGCATGTGGTCTGAGTCCCTGGGCCTTGGGAGCCTGGAAGGGGCGATGATTTCCCGCCCGAGGGGCCTGAGAGGGGCACCGCGAGAACTCAGGAGCAGAGGGACGAGGGTTTTTTTTTGCCGAGGGGAGAAACTACTGTAAGGTCGGCTAATTATGAGGCTGCTTGATCGATGGCCCGGGAGGCCCGGACGATTTTCTTGATGGCCGATTGCCGTATTCTGTGATATAGAAATAGGTCCGGCCTCTCTTTCATTCATTCGGGGAATGAGGAGAGGCGTTTTCGGTCCGACAGGAGACTGTGATATGAAGCCGAAGAATGTGATCCTTGTGACGATGGACGAGGTGAGGCCCGACCACCTGGGCTGCTACGGGTACAAGAGAATCGAAACTCCCAATCTCGACCGGTTCGCCCGTGAAGGCGTGCGGTTCGAAACCGTGGTCTCCGCTTCCTGTTTCACCCCACCAAGCCACGCCAGTATCCTCACCGGGGTCTACCAGTACAACCACAACCTGCGGGATCCTTTCTCCATGGTTGAGTGGAAGATGCTTGCCGAAATATTCCACGAAAGGGGCTACAGTACAGCTGGCTTTGTGGGAGTGAACCTCCTGGGCCGGGCGAACGGATTTGACGCCGGGTTCGATGATTTCGACGAGCCCAAACCGGACGAGATATGGAAACGCTCGGGGTTTGCCGGTGACGACAGGGGCGAACTTCTCTGGGGAAACTGGTGGGTTCCCCGGATGCTCGACTGGATAAGAGCGCACGCAGACACTCCGTTCTTTATATGGGGCCACTATTTTGACGTCCATCAGGCCGCAGAGAAGATCCTTCTCGAGACGGGGAAGATCCGGGAAGGGGTCCTGAGCGAGTTTGGATACTACGATGCAAAGATCCGATACATGGACGAGGCCCTGTTTGCTCCTCTGAGAGCCCTTCTGGATGAGCTGGCACTCCATGAGCAGACAACCGTCGTGATCACCTCGGATCACGGGACAAACCTGGGAGAGCACGAGGTCCCGCCCTTCCCGAACCTGGACTTGGTGTACCCCCAGCACACCACCCTCTATGACTGCGACCTGCTCGTCCCCCTTATCCTTCGAGACAGGGACCTCCCCCATGGAGTCGTGATTCCGGGAGCGGCTCGCACTGTCGACATAGTCCCGACGATCCTCGAATCAGCGGGCCTGGCAGGCAGTATCCGTTTTGACGGGGTATCCCTGATTTCCTCCATCGCCGCCGGAAGGGTCGAGGGACTTACCTGTTACTCCGAGGAGCTCTATGAAAAACGGGGACCGGGTGACTACCAGTCGATCCGCAGTGATCGCTACAAGTTTATCATCGACCGGAGGAGCGGCAGGGAGGAGTTCTACGATCTCTCGGCTGACCCTCTCGAGAGGAACAACCTGATCGCTGGCCTGACAGAGGAGCAGCAAGCCCTGGTGGAGGAGTGGCGAGCGTTTTGCGACAGCCACATGGAGCGCAAGGAGTCGGGTTTCGTCATGGACGTGAAGGATCGGGAGAGGATTGAAAAGCGGCTGAGACTTCTTGGATACATCGAGTAGAGCACGGGGCGGGAGTGAATCTTCCCGCGGCAAGCCGCGGGGCATCCGCGCTAAGGCGAGTGAAAGGACCCGGAGGGATTCAAAGGCATTCATTCCTCAGATGAAAGGGGGTGGTATCCTCTGACGGCTTGAAGGAGGCAAGTGTCGGAAGTACAACAAAACAAGGGAGGAAAGAAGATGAAAGATCTTAGCCAAGGTAGAAAGTGGTTGGTTTTGGCGGCTCTTGTGGTTTTCGCCATGCTGGTGGCGCCGGTGGCCGGCCATGCAGGGCAGAAGGTCCGTTTCGTCTATTCAAGCGTCCATATGGGCTATCTTCCCCGAATAGTCGCCTTGGAAAAGGGATTCTTCGCCCAGGAGGGCCTGGAGATCGACGCGACGAACATACCGGGTGGTTCCAAGGCCGCGGCCGCCCTGCTCGGTGGAAGCTGTGATATTGTAAACCTTGCGTATTTCCACGCCCTTAAGGCGGCACGTAAAGGTTTTGACGTGGTCGCTTTCGCCTGCCCCTTGAACCAGTGGCCCCTGGCGTACCTGATGAAACCAGAAATGATGAAGAAAAAGGGGATCACCGTCAATTCGACCATCGACGAGAAGATAAGGGCCATGAAGGGCTTGAGAATCGGTTGTACCTCCCCGGGGAGCGGAACCGATCTCATACCGAGGGCCTTCCTCAAGAACAGGGGTATCGACCCGAACACGGAGGTGCAGATCGTCCCCTTCGGTAAGTGGAAGGCCGGTGTGGCGGCTTTCGAGAAAGGCAAGCTCGATGTATTCCAGTGGGTCTCTCCGATCCCCGAGATGCTGGAGCAGAAGGGCATCGGCACGATCGTGTTCAGTATGGCCAGAGGGGAGGTTCCGGAATTCAACGGGTACATGTGGGACAGTTTCTTCACGACCCACAAGTACATGAAAGCCCACCCGGACGTTATCCTTGCCTTCACCAAGGCCATTATCCGGGCCATCGACTATATCAATACAGACAAGCAAGGAACGATAGAGATCATCGGCAGGACCTGGAAGGAGGCTACTCCGGAACTCAGGGAGGCCTCCTACGAGAACATGCGCAAGGCTATTCCGAGGGTGCCCGAGCTCACAAAGGCCGGATGGGAGATCAACATGCGACTCCATTTCCAGGACGCCACTCCAGAAGAAAAGGCGAGGATGGCCTTTGAAAAAACGGCAGCCACCGAGTTCGTTCCCCGGGCCATGAAGGAGTTGGGGAAATAGAGGCCCTGGAGGTGTCTTGTCTTGGCTTGCATTGCAGGGTGAGGCATCTCCTACCGGGGTTCTTTGATCGATCGTCCATGAAGACCGCCATTCCGACAAAGGCCACGGTTTGCCCGGAGGGGGCTGGTGCCGACCCCCTCGATCCCAGTGTGAATCGTGCCGAGTTTGAAAGGAAGACAAGGGTAAGACGATACAAGGTGTTTACCCTGAGGGCAGCCTTCGGCATAGGGGGGCTTCTCTTTTGGGAGTGGGCCTCCAGGGCCCTCATCGATCCGTTTTGGATCAGCCGGCCCTCGGAGATCGCCGCAAGATTGAGGGAATGGTATTTCACCGGTTTCTTCTTTCCCCATCTTTGGGTTACCCTCCAAGAGATGGCCACCGGGTTCGCCATCGGCCTGTTCTTTGCGGTATTGGCCGGCTTTCTCCTCGGCACCCGGAAAATGATAGCGGATATCGTCGACCCGTTTCTCATGGCTGTCTGGAGCGTTCCCGGCATCGTGCTGGGCCCCCTGTTCATCCTCTACTTCGGCATCGGCTTCACGCCGAAGATGGTTCTCGTGGCGGTTACCGTCTTTTTTCTCGTTTTTTTCAATACCTTCACGGGGATCCGCTCGGTGGACCAGGAGTGGATAAACACCCTGCGGATCATGGGAGCCACGGAAAGGGAGGTCTTCACCAAGGCGATACTTCCCGCCTCGGCTGTCTGGATTTTCTCGAGTTTCAAGAACGCGATTCCCTATACCCTGGTTGCAGCGGTCGTCGGCGAATTGATCGCTTCCCAGAAGGGCATCGGCTATCTCATTGAGGACGCATCGGGCGTGATGGACACGACGGGGGTCTTTGCAGCCCTTTTCAATTTGATGCTCATCGGCCTCGTCCTCAACGAGATCGTCGAGCGGGCCGAGAGGCGGGTGCTGCGCTGGAAGGGCGATGAGCACTGAGTCTGGGGCCATGATCGAGATCCGGAATGTATACAAGTGGTTCATAACCAGGACAAGCGACATCCTGGCCCTTGAGGATGTCTCGCTGACCGTGGGGGAGGGCGATTTTGTGGCCTTTGTGGGGCCGTCGGGGTGCGGGAAATCGACCCTTCTCAATATGATAGCCGGGCTGATGGAACCGACTTCGGGGTCGATTCTCTACAGGGGGAAGGAGTCTAAGGGGGTTAACACCGATATGGGGTACATCACGCAGCATGATTCCCTCTTTCCCTGGAGAAACGTTGAGCAGAACGTGGGAATCTCGCTGGAGATCCAGAGGATCCCCTGGGATGAACGATCCAAGAGAATCCAGAAGTACATCAATCTCGTCGGGTTGCAGGGTTGTGAGAAGCACTATCCCTCTCAGCTTTCAGGGGGCATGCGCAAGAGGGTTGCCCTGGCCCGCACCCTCATCTATGATCCTGTGGCCCTCCTTCTCGATGAACCCTTCGGGGCGTTGGACGCCCAGTTGAAGCTCATTCTCCAGGATGAGCTGCTCAAGATATGGGACCGCACCAGGAAGACCATGATTTTTGTCACCCACGATCTCGGAGAGGCCATTGCCCTGGCCGACAGGCTTGTGGTTTTCACCGGAAGACCCGGAAGGATCAAGTTGATCCGTGATATTCCAATCGAGAGACCGAGGGACGTATTCCAGATACGATTCGCCCCCCTTTTTGGCCAGTTGTACGAGGAGATCTGGGAATCCTTGAGGGGAGAGGTCTCCAAGGGAGAGGATTTGTGATGGCGGATTCCGGAATCCCTTCGGCCGGGTCGACGCCCGGACCGACAGAACTGGAGGAACTGAGGAAGGCCTCCTTGCCCTCTTTCTATGAACGGCACCTCAAGGTCCAGTTGTACCGGCTACTGCTCCTTTTCTGCCTCCTTGCCCTCTGGCAGATCGTATCGGGGCGGCTGATTCCGGCCAACTGGATCGCGAGCCCCGTGCTTGTGGCTCAGACGGCCTGGGAGTGGATTTCCAGCGGTATCCTTCTATACCATTTGAGCATAACTTTTCTGGAGATGCTCCTCGGATCCCTTATCGGTACGGCCCTTGCCATTGCGACGGGTTTTCTGCTGAGTTCCAGTTCCCTCCTCTCAGACGCTTTGACACCTTACATCTCCGCCGTATATGGAATCCCCCGGATTGCCCTTGCCCCTCTTTTTGTGATCTGGTTCGGCATAGGGATCGCTTCGAAGGTGGCCCTGGTGACGGTGGTCGTCTACTTCCTGGTCTTCTTCAACGCCTTTGTCGGAGCCCGCCAGGTCGACCAGACGTACATCGACGTGCTCCGCGTGATGGGCGCATCCAAGTGGGACCTCTTCCGCAAGGTGGTGTTTCCCCACGCTGCCGGGTGGATCTTCACCGGGCTGCGCTTCGCTCTGCCCCGGGCCTTGGTTGCCGCGGTGGTGGGCGAAATCATCTCTTCCAATCGAGGCCTGGGCTACCTCCTGGAAGAATCGGGGGGCATGTTCGACGTGGCGGGGATTCTTGTTGCCGTGGCTGTGCTGGCCCTGCTTGGGGTGGCTCTGAATTTTCTGGTCAGCCGCACCGAGATCATGACATCTGGGTACCGGTTTATCGAATAGAGAGAGCGCCTGGAGCCTCCGGCCGCGGGCCGGCTCAAGATTCGGCTTGGCGGTCGTCTGTCCGGATCGGAGAGGAAGTTACCCTTTGATTCCCGGGAGGCGCGTCTGGTCTGAGCCCGTTTCCCTGTCTGTGATTCTCTTGACTGCTTCTGCGGCCTTTGCCTCCCAGGGGCTATTGCGCTGTTTTTCGAGCTTCTGAAGTGCCGGAATGGACCGGGCGGTTCCGATCTTCCCGAGGGATTCACAGATTGCGGCCACGGCCTCCTCTGAGAGGGGGTTCTTGTTCTTTTTCAGGAAGCTGAGCGTCCCGGTACTCAATCTGCGATCGAGGGTATCCAACAGGAGACTCTCCAGTGAGGTCATGTCTGAGGCCTTGAGGTCGTCATAGAAACCGAGAGCGCAGAAGAGGCGTGTCTCCAACTGTGCGTTTCTCTCCGATGGAAACTCCTCCAGTTTTTCCAATATTTGGATGAATCTCTTCAGGGCCTTCCGGCTCTTGATCCTGCCCAGACACTGAATGGCACTCTTCTTGACACCCAAATCCGGATCGTTGAGTAGAGCCAGGTAGATCTCTTCACCCTCGCCTCCCTTGATCCTATAGTAGACTTTGAGAGCCTCCTGCCTGAGGTAGGGGCTTTCGTGGGTCAGATAGAGGCGAACGGTGTTGGCCAGGGGCTCGATCCATTCATCGCTCTTTATCTCCCCCAGAACACGGATGATGTCGATGGTCGATTCTGTGCTTATCTCCTTCTTGTTGAGTTCATTGAGGATGAAGTTGATAGCCGGAGAGCCGATCTCGACGAGTATTTCGCATGCCTGTTTCCGAACCCATTGATCTCTACTCTCCTTCAAGAGGGAGAGCAGGTAGGGAACCGATCCCACGTGGAGCTTGAGAAAAATCGGGGCTATGGCCAGGCGGATCTCCTTTTTTTCGGTAAGGAACTTTTCCTTCAACGCCTGGGGAATCTCGCCCCTTCCGATCTCCTCGAGCACCTGGCCGGCATAGATGGAAAGGTGTTTTCTCTCATTGAAGTGACGGTCGATGTGGGTGATGATCTTCAGGATCTCCTGGTACCGATCTCGACGGATCAGTTCAGGAATAAGCTTTATGAATGACCGGGCAAGCTGGAGGTACTTCTCCTTGTCCTGGATCTGGTCGAACTGGTCGAAAAAGGATTTGCTGTACCGGAGGAACTTGTTGGTAAGATGCTCGAGCTTGATTTTGGCCTGGGTGGCTCTCGGAAGCTCCTCGAAGGGTATGAGCTTATGCTTGAAGGAGGCTTCCAGGAAGGCTTCTCTCCCCTCCGTCTCCCTTTGATTGAGAACCGAGGCGGCCTGTCTCAGAAGGCTTGAGATCTTGCCCTGAGGCGTGTGGGTCTCCTTGTGGCGCAGACTCTCCTTGAGCAAGGTCTGTGCTGTCTTGAGGAGGAGATCGTTCGACAGGGAGGCGAGGATCTCCCCGTCGATGTCGGAAGCCCTTAGCTCCTTGGTTTCGGCCAGGTCGCTGTTCATGAGAACGTAGTAAATGACCTCACCGCTCCGGATAGGTCGCGTCACGTCCTGTATGATTTCCCTTTTGATCTTCCTCAGGCCCTGCTCGTCGAGGTCGAGATAGAGAGGGATCATCCTGAGATCCTTCTTAAGGCGGGAGAGGGCAAGCTGGGCCCGCCATGGGATTTTCCGCTTCGCTCCCAGGAGGTCCTCGTTGAAGATATAGGAGATGTTGAAAATCCCCTTGTCTTTCAAGGCCTGGCTGAATCGCTCTTTGTCGCCTTTTTCCTGGGTGTCGACAAAGCTCTGCTGGCTCATGACGTCAACAAAGCCGGCAAATTCGGCTCGTGTCATGGTCTGTTTGAGGGTGAGGCTGATGAGGTCTTTTCGCTCGAGGAACTGGACGAACTTGGGGATGTACATCTCTGCCATGCCGCGGAGCATGATGCGGCTGAGATACTGGGTCTCCGGCATTACTCCTTCGATCAGAACATTCTTGCCTCGAGGGTCATCCCGAACAAGGAAGGTCAGCTCGTCCTTCTGTATGAACAGGCTCTGGAAGTCCTCGTAGAGTCCTGCCCTCGCCTTCTTTGATTCCGGGTGATCAGGAGTATAGTAACCGGTGCGGAGAAAGGCTTGAATCAGGGAGAGGATAAAGTGGGCCAGTCTATCCTTGGCTTCCTTTGCAGGATCCCCAGCGACAGGCTCCTTGTCGGGGATATTTGTGGGCGGCTGTAGCTCCATTGGCTGCGGTAGTGCCGTTCCTTGGAATTACCAGGCGGGATGCAATTTTCTTGCCACATCGAACGCCTCTTGGTTGCGGAGTGTCACAGAGCATCCCGGGCCTTTTGGACGAGTTGGTCGATGTCCTGGGGGGTGTGGGCCAGGGAGATATAGAGTTTGGTTCCCATGGGATTGAGGAAGATCCCCTTTCTGAAGAGGGCGAGGCTGAACTGCCTGGCCTTTGTACGGTCTGCCCTGAAGGCCGATCGGTAATCGACTATCTCCTCATCTGAGAAGACGATCTGCGTGATTGGCCCCTCTCCCAGCACGCGGCCCTTGACTCCTTTCTCAGAGAGGACCTCTCTGAGACCCTTTCTGGCCTGTTCGCCCAGGGCGTAAAGCTTCTCGTAAACTCCGGGTTTTCTCAACTCGGCCAGCGTGGCCAGCCCGGCCGTGGCGGTCACCGGATTACCCCCAAGGGTAGCCGCAAACCACACGTAGCGCCCGTCCTTGCCCAGCCTCGACTCGGTGCAGAGGTCCATGATGTCTTCTCGGCCGCATACCGCCCCTACCGGATATCCTCCACCGAGACCCTTGCCCAGGGCACAGATATCAGGGATCACGCCGTATCTTTCCTGCGCCCCTCCGTAGGCCAGCCTGAAGCCCGTGACAACCTCGTCGAAGACGAGAATGATCCCGTGCTGCCTGGTCAGCGCCCGGAGTCCTTCCAAGAAGCCTGGTTTCGGTGGTGTGCAGCGTTGGAGAGGCTCCACGACGATAGCTGCAAGGGATTCCCCGTGTTTTTCGACGATTCTCGAGGTAGTGTCCAGATCATTGAAAGGAGCGACAAGGACCTCCTTCTTGATCGCCTCTGAACAGCCCGCAGAGGTAGGTTCTGCCTGAGGGAAATCGAGAAGCCTCTGGGGGAAAAGGCTCATGGTCCCGTACTCGTTTGCCCCGTGGTAGGCGCCCTCGAACTTGAGAATCCCGTTTTTCCCCGTAAAGGCCCGGGCGAACCTGATGCAGTACATGGTTGCCTCTGTTCCCGAGGCGGCAAACCGGACCTTTTCAGCACAGGGGACAGACCTGACGATCTCCTCGGCAAGCTCAAGGGCGGGCCTGCTTACGTAGGAGAAGTTGGAACCCCTCGATAGCTGCTCCCTGACAGCCTTGACCACTGCCGGATGAGCATGGCCCAGAATGTCGGAACCCCAACCGATACTGAAGTCGATGAACTCCCTCCCGTATACATCGTAAACCCTGGCACCTCTGCCGTGGCTCAGTACGGTGGAAAGATCCCTGGTGAGATTGAACTCACCCAGGGAACCTCCAGGAAACACGCTGAACGACCGCCTCACCCAATCCGAATCGCTGTGGTCCATATGCTCCTCCCTGTTGCCTTGTCGGTTCCACTCACGAGGAGATTCATGATATCATCTCTCTGCCGCCTGTCTTTTCGCGAAGGCAGCCCCGGTGTTTCCCCCCAGGCGCGGCAGGGTTGCGGCCGGCGGGAGGGGAGGATAGAGCCGTGGACGGAAAAAGAGACGGAAGAGAGCCGGAAACATCCCCCGAACCCGACGAATCGGTCCCCGCGGTGAGGATGCCGATAACAGGCACCTTGGATCTCCACACTTTCTCTCCCCGCGATCTCGAACCGCTCCTCGAAGACTATCTCGAGGAGTGCCTGGAAAGGGGCATCACCGAGGTTCGGATAATCCATGGAAAGGGAAAGGGGATCCAGCGCCGTCGCGTCCAGTCACTTCTCTCCCGCAGCCCCATGGTCGAGTCCTACCGAGATGCAGATCCTGGGGGAGGAGGTTGGGGAGCGACCATCGCCGTCCTGAGAAACGCCCCACTCTCCTTCCCCGGTACCGAGTAATCGCCGGCCCGTGGTAAGCGGTCGATCCTAGTAGCGGCCCTTCTCCCTCATCCTCCGATACCGCCGGGCCTCCTTCTTCCAGGCCTGCACCCTTCTCTCCTTCTCCTGGCGGATTCTTCTGGGTATGGACTGGAGATCGATTTCAAAAGCCCCGGCCGGCCTGTAAGTCTCCTTCTGAGGGGTTTTCCTTGGGGCCGGCTTCTCGCTGGGAATGGGAGGCCCTTCCAGGTACGTAGCAGCGAGAGATTCGACCAGGTAGAGGAGCTCTCCGAGCCTCAAAAAGGCTATCCCATCTTGGTGAGCCCTCGCCGCATGGACCTTGACCAGGAAAGGCTTGGGATCCCTCCGCCGGCCGATTCGAAGGGCGAGTTGCTCCGTGGTTGCCAGGACAACAAGGGGATGTCGAGTAGGGGAAAGTCCCCTGTTGAGCATATGGGGATAGGCCTTCTGCCTGGCACCGTAGTAAAGGATCTCGGGGGGCACGGCCGGCTGAGGTTTGAGAGAGGGCGGTAAAGCCCGCCCGGGATTCATGCGGATCCCTTCCGGAGCTGTCTCGAAGCGTTTCGGGTCGATCATGAGAACTTCCCGGATGTCGGCCAGCCGCACATAGGACCACCCCTCCTCTTCCCCGACTGACTGGAGGAGTTCTTTCAAGGGTACGAAACCGTCTGAATCCGGCACCAGGCCGAACTCATCCGGGCGGCGGCCAAGGATGTACTCAAGGAGTTTAGCGAGCTGTTTGGGCCGGTGCCGTGCCAAGGTCGCCTCCGGAATCGGGACCACCGGGATCGTGCTTCGGGATCGTCCCTGCCTGCGAGATCTGCGGGGAAAAGCCGAGCCGGACCCCGGGAAGAGCGGCATTTCAGAACCAGAATACCAGCCCCTGAACGAAAAAATCAACACCGTTCGTTGGAGTCCCCTGATTTTTCGATGAAGAATCTATTTTCGGGAGTTGCCAAGAGTGCGGCCTCCTGTCTTTTTGGGCGGAAGAAAATCCTCATCCCTTCGCCCCCAAGCTCACGCGAAGCCCCTCCGGCGTTGGTGGGTGGGGAATCCTCGGACATTATTCGTTGTTGACAACCAAAACCGATTGTAATATTAGGAGTAGTGAGTCTGGTTGATATTGGCCGACGTTTTTTCACAAGGGGGGAATACCAGCCGATCCCGCCATGGTTCCGAGAAAAGAGATTTGAGGCTTTGTCTCTTCTTGTGAACACCGGATATAAGCCAAATATCGAAGAGTTACGATTTGCCGACCGTGTAACTCAGAAAAGCGGAGCTTTGCGCGGGTTCTGATCTTTTTTCTCTCTGCAGACGCAGCGTGTCGTCAATCTCCCTGGCCGCAGACTTCACCCCCTCGCGACTGCAACTGGAAGGAAACACCTCATCCGTGGTGAGAGGCCAGAGATGGACGGATCTCAAGCGGGCATAGAGCGGCCCTGGTATGCTATCCATACGAAGCCCAGGCACGAGCGGAAGGTGAACACCCGCCTGGCACGGGAGGGTATCAGGGTCTTCCTGCCGGAGATAGAGAGATGGAGCCGGCGAAAAGACAGGAAGAAGAGGATCCTGGTCCCTCTTTTTCCCGGATACCTCTTTGTCAACCAGGACCTGAGAGGAGAGAGCCGCCTGAAGGTCATCAAGACCAACGGCGTCATAAGGATACTGGGTGACAACGGCACTCCTGCCGCCATCCCGGAAAGCCAGATCCACTCCATCCAAAGGATCGTCGAAAGCAAGAGCCTGGTCCAGGCCCACAGGTATCTGAAAAGGGGCCGGATCGTAAGAGTGGTATCAGGGCCGCTGGAGGGTGTGGAAGGGGTGTTTCTCTCGGAAAAGGGTGACGGGCGGCTTGTGGTCTCGATAGATCTCCTCCACAGGTCGGTCTCTGTTGCAATAGACCAGGCAGACATCGAGCCGGTTTAGGTAGTAGGCAAGACGCCGAAGTCTCCCCACACGATCTCAACGATCCCGGCGGTTTGAGGTTTCCCGGCGAAACAGACTGGATGGACGAAATCGACGAGAAAGACGGAACAGACCAGATCGACGAGTCCGGCCGAATACGAAGTAGAGTGAAATGAAACGGTGGAAGCAATCACTTGCGGCATGCGTGATAATCGCCGCCGGTATGACACTGGGTCTGGTGACGGTGGCCCAGGAGACGCAGAAGATCAATATCAATCGGGCATCGATAGATCAACTCATCGAGCTGAGAGGCATAGGGCCTATACTGGCTGCGAGGATTGTCCAGTACCGGGAAGAACACGGGCCGTTTCAATCCCCTGAAGATATCATGAAGGTCAAGGGCATCGGTCCCAAGACCTGGGGGAAGAACAGGCAGCGGATCACCGTGGAGGATTATGACGCCAGGGAAGGGACAGATCAGTGATACCTCGGTGTCGTGGAAAGGCCGAGAAATCGGCTCGGGGGAACTCGGTGCCAAGAGGCATGTAGGGGGAGTGTATGGTACTGTGTTCTAAAGCCGGACATCCGGCCCGGTGAGGTTTTCGAGTTGTGAAAGACACGTCACCCTCCAAACAGCCCGGCCCGACGAAACAGACCAGACAGATGAACTCCTCTGAGATCAAGGACCGGCTTCGAAGAATCTGCCGAAGGTATCACGTGGAGATTATGTATGCATTTGGCAGCCGCGCCGGGGAAATCAAGGGATACATTGCCGGGAAGAGAAAGAAGCGAGCCACTGTCTCTTCTGATGCGGATATCGGCATTAAGACATGTAGAGGCACTTGCCTAACCGTCAGAGAAAAGGCCCAGATGATGATAGAGCTTGAGGATCTTCTTGAGGTAGGAAGGGTTGATCTGGTTGTTCTCGGGGAGGCAGATCCATTCGTAGCGGCGAATGTCATCAGGGGAGACAGGCTGTTCTGTGAAGATGACTACCTGGCCGATGAATACGAGCTCTACGTGTTGAGGCGGGCCGGGGATTTGGCTCCTCTTGAAAGAGAGAGACTGAATCTCATCTTCGAGGTGAGTTCATAGTCAACCCCGCCTGCTACGCGTATACCAAGGATAGCAGGAACATATGGGCTGCAGAATCGTGTTTGAGGAGGTCGTTGGAGGCCTTGTTCGATGTCGGCAGACATATCCTCGCCAAGGGATTTGGGAAAGGCGTGAGTGAATACAACGAGATTGACCGGGTCAACGAAACAGACCAAATGGACCAGACAGACCAAACAGACGAAATAGACGAGCCCGACGAAACCGGCGAGACAAACCAAGATGGAACGGAGCAAAGATTGGCTGGATGAAGCGCAGGGCGATTTGGAGCATGCCAGAAGCGATGTGCGGACTGGTTTCTACAATTGGGCTTGTTTCTCGGCACAGCAAGGAGCGGAGAAAGCCCTAAAGGCGGTTTTTCAGAGGATGGGCGCAGAAGCCTGGGGACATTCGGTGGCGGACCTGCTGAAGGAACTCGCCAAAAAACATGACATTCCAGAAGGACTCTCGGATGGCGCGCTGGAGCTGGATAAGGCCTACATTCCTACCAGATATCCAAACGCCCATCCATCCGGGTCTCCCAGAAGCCGATACACAAAACAGGAGGCAACCAGGCTGGTAGAACATGCGGAAAGAATCATCACCTTCTGTTCGGATCTTCTATCCAAGATTTGATAGAGAAGGGCTGGTCCGGAAATTAAGGGAAAAGATGGAAAAGCTTGAAGAAAGGCTGCCTCTTCGGTTGGTGGTTTTGTTCGGCTCCTATGCTCGTGGGAAGTACACAGTGGCCAGCGATGTGGACTTGCTCGTTGTCTATAGGGGCGAAGAGAGAGAGGATGCCTTTGCGACGGTAAAAAAGACCCTGGACATACCGCTCCTTGAGCCCCATGTGCATACAGAGGATGAATACGAGAGGCAGAAGTCCCTTATCGACCGAATGGTGGCAGACGGAGTGGTCTTGTTCCCCCTCGACGAGAAAGACTAGGTAGACGAAACAGACGAGATTGACCGGGTCAACGAAACAGACTAAATGGACCAAACAGACCAGCCCGACGAAATTGGCTAGACCCACGAAACAGACCAGATTGACGAAACAGACGAGATAGATGAAATCAACCAAATGACCCAGACTAACCAGATTTCTCGGAGGCAAAGAAATGCCAAAGGCTATAAAGATGGAAGTCAAACCTGAAGAGATTATCGAGGCTGTAAAGAAGATGAAAAAAAAGGAAAGAGAGGCCTTTTTGGAGGACCTTCTTGCTTCTGCTTCTCCTGAGTATCTGAGAAGCATCAAAGAAGCTAGGTCCGATTACAAGGCCGGCAGGGTGAAGGCCCATGAAGAGGTCTTTGGTCGGTGAAGTACAGGCTTGTTTATACTCACAGGGCAATCAAGGACATTGAGCGGCTTGATGCAAAGACCAAAAGACGCATAGGGAAGACTCTTCTCCGGTATGAAGAAGATCCCTCAAAATATGCGCAACGGCTTACAGATTATGGGCTTGGAACATATCGATTCAGAATTGGAGACTATCGAGTTATCTTTGATCTCGAAGGCAATGAGATTGTGGTTTTGAGGGTAGGGCACAGACGAGACATTTACAAGAAAGGGTGAGAGGAACGCGTGTCGCTGACGGATTTGGAGAAATCAAAGCCTACCTTCTTAGAAAAGTGATAAGGAAACAGACCAAACAGACCAGCCCGACGAAATTGGCTAGACCCACGAAACAGACCAAACAGACGAAATAGACGAAATCGACCAGACAGACGAGATGTGCGAATGTTGAAGGAAAGATTTGCTGAAATAGAAGCCAAGCTTCTGGCGGGAATAAGATCTTTCTATGGAGAGAGGCTGGTCTCCGTCGTTGTATTTGGCTCGGTCGCCAGAGCTACACAGAGTTTCGACTCTGACATTGACATATTGATAATCGCAAGAGGGCTTCCAACCGGCAGGATAAAGAGAATAAGGGAATTTGAATCCGTAGAAGACAAGGTTGAACCCTTCTTGAAATCCCTCCAAAAGGAGGGCATAAACACCTACATCTCTGCGGTTATCAAGAGTCCGGAGGAGATCGAAAAAGGGAGTCCACTTCTTATCGACATGGTCGAAGACGCGAAAATCCTTTTCGACGAAGGGGATTTTTTCCTGGGCGCTATGGAGAGGCTGAGAAATCGGTTAAGGGAACTCGGTGCCAAGAGGGTGTGGAAGGGAAGTGCATGGTATTGGGTTCTCAAGCCGGACATCCGGCCCGGTGAGGTTTTCGAGTTGTGAAGAATACGTCGCTTTCCAGGAGTTATATGAAGAAGGCTACCGATAGGCTGGAGATCCTGGATATCCTCCTGAAAAAGGGTGCGTATTCCGACGTTGTCAGGGAGGCGCAGGAAATCGTGGGGTTGGCTACAAAGGGGATGCTGAGAGCCGTTGGGATTGAGCCACCCAAGTTTCATGATGTCGGCGGTCTCCTCCTTGAGCACAAAGACAAGTATCGTGCAGACATAGCAGAGAAGCTGGATCGGATAGCCAAGATCTCCAAGAGGCTCAGAAAGGAGAGGGAACTTTCCTTTTACGGTGATATTGATTTCGTGCCCACGGAAGAATACACGATCGATGATGCCAGGGAAGCAATGGAAGGTGCCAACTACGTGGTGGATATTGCCAGAAAGCTGATCGAGTGAGTTCCAAGCCTGGCGAACCGACTAGCCAGACGAGATGAACGAAATAGACGAGACAGACCAAACAGACCAGATAGACCAGACAGACCAAACAGACGGTGTTTTCGGTTTCCCGACGAAATAGACCAGATAGACCAGATGAACGAGACACACGAAACAGACGAAACAGACGGAACAGACCAGATAGACGAGATAGACGAAACCATGGAAGAGAGCTGACCGATGCATACAAATGATGAAGGAGGCGGCAAGCAGATTCCTGTTCACACCCAACGGGCATATGATGACGAAGTGGAACTGATCGATTATCTCCAGGTGCTCTGGAAGTACAAGTTCTGGATTATCGGGGTAACATTTGTCTCAGCAGTGGCGGCCCTTGTCCTCAGCTTCCTGCTTCCACCCGTTTGGGAGGTGAGCATGGTCATTGAGCCCGGAAGGTTCGGTTCGGACGTGTTTGAGCCGGGGAACACGCGCCCTACAGGCAAAATCTATTATATCGATACGGCGGAGAATGTGAAGGCTAAGATTGAACAGGGATCCTATGACTCCCAGGTGCGTGCTCTCTCGGGGTGGCCGCCTGACACGAGGATCAAATGGAACGTTGACGTCAAGAGGGGTACTTCCGCCGTAAGGGCGGCTGTTGAGGTCAATGATATCGAACTCGGCATGAAGGCTTTGCAGGCTCTAGCCACGTCCCTTGAAAAGGAATTTACAAACTCGCTTGAG
>JAFDHF010000043.1 GCA_019308905.1 Deltaproteobacteria bacterium | reverse complement strand
ATCGACCCCCAGATGATCCGCATAGGTGACCGACGGATCGTAAAAAGAAACCTGGATCTCCTCGTTCATACTCCCGGAATTGTCAAAAATGATCAGGATGTTCGGCTCAACCCCCTCACCGTTGTTCGTGTAAATGTCGATGTCCCCGGCTAGGATACTCGCCCCCGAAAAGGCTACGACGAGGGCTGTCACCAATAAGGAAAGCAAAGCGGCTCTTCGACACATTCCAGGTCCCCCCCCAGGCATCCCTACTGGTGATGCCATTTCCTATCGAGATAGTAGGAGTAGTACGGTTGGTAAGTGGTTGCCTCAGTTAGATCGAGAGAATAGATTCCCTGTTTACGGGATGGATCGAGAATGTAAGTCTTCCCCTTCTCGTACCAGGTCACCCAGGCGTGCATGGCCCTCTTGGTCGCACCTGCAAGGCCCAGGGTGAATCGAATATTGCTGAAACCCTCAGCGATGAGACGGCAGTAAAGCCAAATCGCCAGATCTTCACAATCCCCGCTGCGGAGTTTTTCGGTCTCTTCCGGGAGCTGCCAGTGGTCCTGCTGCTTTCCCGTGGCGAGGGTACCTTCCTCCTGGAACCTGAATCTTCGAGCCTCTTCGAGGTAGTGCTCGATTCGACTTCGCTGTATGACGAAACTCGGGCAAGAGAATCTCCCGTCTATTCGGGGTGTGGAGGCAAGATAGGTTTCGACTTTTCGATATTTCCTGTCATAGGGTGTCCTGGATGCCGGCCAGCCCCGGGAGTTGAGAGTCTGCCCTCGCCGAGCAGGGGCCAAAAGGACCGTAGAAACCATGAAAAGAACAATGACCAGCCGCCTCATCATATCTCTTCTCTCCCTCGGGAGGCACCAGGGAGCAACGGCTATGCCAGGGAGCTCTCTGGGCGTAAGTTATTGAAAAAGCAGTAAAGATGCTACGTCGAACAGCGGCGGCTTCAACCGGGAGAGTGAAAAATTGTCCCTTTTGCCTCTGAAACTGGTATAATTCGTGCATTTGTGAGAATCCGCCCAGTGTGGGACATTTTGTACATGGCCATGAAAAAACATTAGAGAGTCCCATGACCTGTGGGGAGAAGGCGGGGTAGAGGACTGTATGGAGACCAGAGAAATAACCTTTTCAGTAGGAGGCAAGCGTCTGGCTGGAGTTCTGCATCTGCCCGGCCGGAGGTCGCCTCCCTGTGTCATAACCTGCCACGGCCTTCTCAGCAACAAGGACAGTGAAAAATACCTGGCCCTGGCGGCTTTGCTGAGCAGGGAAGGCCTTGCCGTTCTTCGCTTCGATTTTCTGGGATGCGGAGAGAGTGAAGGGAAACTCGAGGATTCGACGGTCACGGGCAGGCTGGAGGAACTCACCGCAGCAATGGAGTATGTGAGAACCAACGAGGCGCTGGGTGACATGATGGGTCTGATGGGAAGTAGTTTGGGAGGCTACCTTTCCCTGTTCAAGGCAGCCCAGGAAAGAGACGTCCGGGCAGTGGCCACCTGGTCTACACCTTACAGGCTTTCACCCCCTTCGCCGGATGCTGAGGCCATTCCGGTCCTGGGTGAGGGGTTCTATGCAGATCTGAAAACCCATGACCTGATTCCTATTCTCAAGGATGTCCGCCACTGCCTCGTGATCCATGGAGATAGCGACGAACTGGTTCCCCTGACTCACGCCTCGGTGATTTACGAGAATGTGAGGGAGCCGAAGCGGCTGGAGATCATTCGTGGGGCCGACCACCGATTCAGCGATCCGGAGCACAGGGAGAAGGCGTACCGGCTCACTACCGCTTGGTTCAACGGTCATCTGAACCCCTGATTTTCTGTTGATCCGGCAAGGCCGAGCCGTTTGATCTGCGCGGAGGTTTTGTCAGGACCGTCGTCCGGAGTTTGCCTCAGGAGTGGTTGAGTTATGGCAAGAAAGATTCGAGTCGGGGTTCTTTGTGGAGGCAGATCTGTGGAGCATGAAGTTTCGCTTCAATCTGCAAGGAGCATACTCGAGGCGATCGACAAGGAGAAACACGAGGTCCTTCTCATTGCCATCGACAAAGAGGGTCGATGGTACAGGAGTGAGGTCTCCGATTTTCTCGATCATGCCGATGATCCCAGTTCCATAAGACTCGGAACCTTGCGGGACGAGGTGGCGCTGGTCCCCGGCAGCAGAGAGAACCAATTGGTGAGTCTCCGGACATTCCGGTCTGCCGGCCGGGTGGACGTGATTTTTCCGGTTCTTCACGGACCCTTTGGGGAAGACGGGACCGTTCAGGGCCTCCTGAGACTGCTCGGCCTGCCCTTTGTGGGAGCAAGGGTTCTGGGTTCTGCCGTGGCGATGGATAAGGATGTTGCGAAGCGGTTGCTCAGAGATGCCGGGATTCCCACGGCAAGGTTCATCGTCTTCCATCGGTCCCCCGGAATGAGAATCGATTTCGAAGAGACTGCCCGTCGGCTGGGTCTGCCGGTTTTTGTCAAGCCGGCCGGTCTCGGGTCATCCGTGGGAATCAGCAGGGTCGAAAATCGAGAGCATTTCGACAGTGCGGTGGAAAAGGCCTTTGCATACGACAACAAGATCCTGGTTGAAGAGGCCGTCGAGGGGAGAGAGATCGAATGTTCCGTTCTCGGAAACGACAGCCCCGTGGCTTCGGTGCCCGGCGAGGTCATACCGCGGCACGACTTCTATTCCTACGAAGCCAAGTATATCGATGAAAAGGGTGCACGGCTTGAAATCCCGGCGAGACTGCCGGATCGGACGATCAGGGAAGTTCAGGACCTTGCCATCAGGACCTTCCGGGCGCTTTGCTGTGAGGGGATGGCTCGGGTTGATTTTTTCGTTCGAAAGGATGGAGAAATCCTCGTGAACGAACTCAATACGATTCCGGGTTTCACCAAGATCAGTATGTATCCGAAACTCTGGGAGGCCAGTGGGATATCATACGGAGAGCTGATAGATAGACTTATCGAACTCGCCCTGGAGAGATCCGAGCGAGAAAGGGAAGTAAGGACGTCTTTTGTCCCGGCAGGGAGCTAGAGCTGTTCCTGGCAGGGCAGGGCCGCCCTGCAGTCTCCTCGAGGCACTTGCAGGCCTCCAGTGCGGCCTGCGTGGGTGTAACGTCTCGGTCGAAGCGCGAGAGATCTCGATTCGACAGGTGAGGGTCCATCGATGCGACCGGTACTATCCGTCGGGTTGGTCTTGATCATCCTAGCCGTCCCCTTTTCCAGCGTCAAGGCGGCACAGATTGAGGATGGCAGGTTCCCTCTCAAAAGCCAGGAGAGGGTCCGGGAGTCACTTGTAGGCCGGCTCCTGGCAGGGGGGTTCGAACCTGGGTTTGTTCGGTCTATCTTCTATGACAAGCGCTGGGAACTCTCCCTGCTGGTGCTCAGGAAGAATCTGGTCTACCGCGAGTCAAAGGCCAATTACGCACATTTCCTCAACACCTATTCCACGGCGCTGGCCAGAGACTTCCTGGAGGAGAATCGCGCCTTCCTGGAGAAAACGGAGAAAGATTACGGCGTCGAGAAAGAGGTGATCGTGGCGATCCTTCTCGTGGAATCCTCATTTGGCCGCCATGTCGAGAAGTACCGGGTCGTCAATACCCTCTCCACTCTCTCCCAGGCCGATCATCCCGAGGTCCTTCGGTTGGCCGTGAATCGTTTGAGCCGTCTCTATCCGGATCTGACCCCGGACTATCTGCGACACAGGGCCAGGAGCAAGTCGCGGTGGGCCTTTGCCGAGTTAAAGGCCCTGTTGGAAATCGGGGAGAGGGAGAACCTCGATGTGCTCGAAGTCAAGGGGTCGTGGGCTGGCGCCTTTGGTCTTCCCCAGTTTATTCCTACGAGCTATCTGGCCTACGGGGTGGATGGAGATGGGAACAACAGGGTGAGACTCGGCGATCGGGAGGATGCCATCGCCAGCGTGGCCAACTACCTGAAGGCCCACGGGTGGAGGCCGGGACTCGGGATGAGCCGGAAGATGGAGATCTTGTTCAGGTATAACCGGAGTCGCCTTTATGGGGAGACAGTGCTCGGCTGTGCGCGCAAACTGAGGAAGCATCGCACCTCATCGGGAGAACCTCTCATCAGAGCCGTCCAGGACGGGGGTTGATGGGATGAGTACCCGGACAAAGCTCTTTTGGGTGGCCGTCCTCTACTTTGCAGAAGGATTCCCCTTTGGTCTTGTCTTTGACGCTTTCCCCGTCTATCTCAGGTTTCAAGGTGTGAGCCTGGCCAGTATCGGCCTGCTGAGTCTGGCGGGTCTTCCCTGGACCGTCAAATTTCTGTGGGCACCTGCGGTCGATCTTGTTGGGAACCGCCGGTCCTGGGTGGTCGGTTGCCAGGCCTTTCTAGCCTTCACCCTGCTCCTTGTCCTCACCATGGATCCAACAGAGGGAAGCATGATTCTCTGGCTGGTCATGGGTGTCGCGGTTCTGTCTGCCACCCAGGATATCGCTATAGACGCCTACACTATCGAACTTCTCGACGAATCCGAGATGGGGCCGGCCAATGGTCTGCGGGTGACCACCTACCGTATCGCCTTGATCGCAGCCGGGGGACTGTTTGTCGCCTTGGCCGGTTGGATCGGATGGAAAGGGGCCTTCGCCACAGCCGCCCTTGTCTTGGGGCTCTTTGCGATTCTTTCAATGCATGCGCCTTCGGGCGTAAACGCGGGTTGTACGGCCGCGGTTCCTCGGGCCCCGGGCTTTGCTCTGGCAGGCAGGATATTGGCCCCCTTGCGCGAGCTCTATAACAGGCCGGGTTTTCTCGCGGTCATGATCTTCATCCTCC
The DNA here is from genome assembly GCA_019308905.1 of Deltaproteobacteria bacterium. NCBI lineage: Bacteria > Pseudomonadati > Myxococcota > Myxococcia > Deltaproteobacteria bacterium. Next base: position 30,778 of record JAFDHF010000043.1, on the reverse strand, counting down.
TCTTCAAGCTTGGGGACATGTCGCTGGGACCCATGATTCGGCCCTTTTGGGTGGACCGGCATTTTACTCCGCTCCAGATAGGTGCGGTACCGGGCGGTCTGGGCGTGATCTTCACGATCGTCGGCGCTCTTCTGGGAGGCTCTCTCACCAGCAGATGGGGGATCTACCAGGCATTATGGATCCTCGGTCTGACCCAGGCAGGGTCCAACCTCACCTATGCGGCTGCCGCTGCCTTGCCTCCTTCCACGGCTCTCATGTACACAGCGTCTGCGGTTGAATCATTTTGCGGGGGCCTCGGCACGGCTCCCTACCTTGCCTTTCTGATGAGTATATGCGACAAGAGGTATGCAGCCACCCAGTATGCGCTGCTCAGCGCCCTTTTCGGGTTGACGCGGGCGCTGTCGGGTGCGGTCTCCGGTTTTGCGACGGAACGGTTCGGGTATGCCACCTACTTTGTTGTGACCTTCCTGCTCGCATTTCCGGCTTACGCATTTCTGCCCTGGGTCAGGGTATGGGCACGCAAGAGGACTCCGGACCGGGCAACTGCCGAGGCTTAGGCCGCAGACCCTGGGGTGAGGCTTCTGAATGATCATGGATCTGAACCTCAGGCAAATCTACATGGCCAGAAAGAACCTCGAGGGGGTTGTCTTTCCCGTGCCTCTCACACTCAGCCGGGGCTTGAGCCGGATTTCAGGGGGGAGGGTCTACCTGAAATGGGAGAATCTCCAGAAAACCGGTTCCTTCAAGATCCGTGGAGCGGTCCATAAGATGCTGACCCTAGGCCGCGAGAAGCTCTCCGTGGGGGTAATTACGGCATCTGCGGGAAATCACGCCCAGGGTGTGGCTTACGGAGCAGGAGTATTGGGAGTACCGGTCACTGCGGTCATGCCCGTGTCGACGCCACGCGTAAAGATCGTGAAAACCGAGGATCTCGGAGCCAGAGTGATCCTTTTTGGCGAGAACTACGATGAGGCTCACGCCCGTTGTCTGGAACTCGCCGAGAGGGACGGCATGGTCTATCTGCCGGCCTTCGAGGACTACGGGATCATGGCAGGCCATGGGACGATCGCACTGGAGATACTGGAGGCCCTTCCCAAGACCGATACTGTTCTCGTACCAGTGGGGGGCGGAGGCTTGATATCCGGGATTGCCGTTGCCGTCAAAGCGATTCATCCAGGGATCAGGGTGATCGGCGTCCAGTCCTCCAGAGCCTGTACGATGTTTCGCTGTCTTGAGGCGGGAAGGATAGTTCCCGTCCCCGTTCTTCCCACCCTTGCCGAGGGATTGGCAGGGGGAATCGACCAGATAAGCTTTGAAATCGTCCGGCATAGCGTGGATGACATGGTTCTGGCCGACGAGGAAGGTCTGGAAGAGGCCATCAGGTGGGCGCTGACAGAGGAACGCCAGGTGGTAGAGGCCTCGGGAGCGGTTGGGATCGCCGCTATTCTCCAGGGACGGGTCCCCGGTCTTGAAGGGCAGCGCGTTGTCGTCGTCGTTTCAGGGGGGAACATAGACCGGGCTTTGCTTGGACACGTCCTTTCGAGTGGAGCGAGGACTCAAAAGGGGTAAAACTTCAGGTGGGGTCGTTCAGGGGCCCGGGGGCGGGCTTTCTGGATTCAGCAGGACCGACCTGGGTGAGATGGCCTTTCTGTGGGCTGCGGATGATCGACTGGAGCTGGCGGACTATTTCTGCCACCCGGTCCGCACTCTTTGAGATCCTGGCTATGCGGTCTTTCAGTCTGCCCTTGGCTTCCTGGTTCCTTATGAGGAGGTCGAGGTTCCCCATGAGAACCGAGAGGGGTTGGTTGAGTTCATGGGTGGTGGCTCTGGCCATCCGTATGGCAAGGCTGAGCGTTTCTCTTTCTGTTCCCCTCTCCTCTGCCCTTTTCAATTCCGTGATATCCTCGATGGCGAGAAGAACCGCGTCCGTGCCTGCAAGTGTTATCGGGGACGCGTTTATCCTGAACAGGTACTCAGCCCGCCCGCCGTCATGGCAGATGGTGCAGTGCCGCTCCTTTCCTGCGATAGGTCCTCCGTCTCGAAAGACGGTCCTCACGATTTCGGCCAGATGGAGGGCCTGGAAGCAGGTCGAGGGAGATCCCCGGCTGTTTCCTATGGATCGTCCTGCAAGAGGGTCGCCTCGGCCTCCGAAAAGGATCTCAGCCCTTCTATTGATCCACCGAATCTTCAATTTGCGGTCGACGAGCAGGACGGCCAATGGTACGGCATTGAGGGCTGTTTGAACAGGATCCTCTCTCGGCAGATCAAACTCCCCTTTACTGTGAACCATCCTCTCCCCTGTACCGATAACCGCAGGATAGGCAAGCAAAAAAGATACCAATCATAAGGGGACGGGTAGGGGGATCCTGGGGAGAGAAGTGGCGGCTCTTGGCCTCACCATCGTCATGATGGCGCGTCATTCCAGCCTTCTTGGAGGAGATTCCGAGGCGAATAGCTCGCAGTTCTTGCAGGACAGATTCTTGACAGGATGAGTCAGCAGCTTGGCTCAGGCTTCGAAGAGAATAGACATGCAGGTGAGACCAGCCTGGGCCTTTCTGATCTCGGACAGGCCGACAGGAACGGCTTTCCATCCTCTCCTTTCGAATTCCTCGGCGGTCACCGGGCAGTCGTCAGGAACTAGGACGGATTCCCCCAGGGCGAGAAAACTCAGCCTCGCAGCCTCAGAGGGATCGGCCCGGATGATCTCGAGGTGAGAGAAGATCTCGATCTCGAAGTCGAGATGGTTCACCACCAGGAGTCCCCTTCCCAGATAGTTGCAGGCCGTCTTGAGGTGGAGGCTCCTCTTCAGGGGAACTGGAGTCGCGGGGAAGCCCGTTTCCCGGAGGAGCCTGGCCATCTGAGAGAAACCGTGGCGGTTGGTCCGCTCTGTGAGGCCCACGAATGTCCGGTCCTCAACCTGTAGCACGTCTCCCCCTTCCAGGCAGCCGGGCGGGAGAATCTGCTCGATCCGCTTGTAAGGCGCCAGGGCGTTACGGACCGCCTCCACCTCGCCGCGGCGAGCCGCCGCTCCCGGCCGCGTTATAATTGCCGTGTCTCCGGCCACGACGGCGGCGTCTTCCACAAAGGCGGAGTCCGGGTATCTCCTGTCAGCAGGGAGGACGATGAGACTAAAACCAAACCGGGAAAGGAGACTGCAGTATTCTCTGTGCTGGAGTCTAGCGAGCTCGACATCGATGGTCTGGGGGTTGTATCTTGGCTTGATACAGAGATCGAAGGTATCCGGGATTTCCCGGACAAGGGCGAATCTCCGGTTCTCCTTTCTCACCATGCCGTCATTATACTTGGATCCTGTGGGAAAGGAAAGGAGAACCCGAACAGAAAACTTTCCCGGTCTGGGAGTGGGAGGCCGAGAGTGGTTCTCTTGTAGGGCGATGATGCTTGATCGTCAAGCCCCCTAAGTGCTATGTTGTTATTACGGGGCGGTCCAGGGGAGAAAGGAGGGATGTTTTATGGCCGGCGAAGAGATCGAACTCGGCTGTGCCCGGCCCACGGGCGGGCTTGTGGGGGCGGAATCCGGGAAATCTCCCGGAGAACGGAAACCCGAGCCGAAGGAGGAGGTGAGAGGATCCATGGTGAGTGTGGGGAAAAAGGCTCCTGATTTTGAGGCACCCGGATATCACGAGGGAAGATTCAAGAAGATCAAGCTGTCCGAGTATCTCGGCAAATGGGTTGTTCTCTGCTTCTACCCGGGGGACTTCACGTTTGTTTGACCGACCGAACTGGCGGCAGTTGCCGCCCGGGAAAAGGACCTCAGGGCCCTGGGCGTGGAGGTCCTCTCAATGAGTGTGGATAGCATATACACCCACAAGATCTGGCAGGAGCAAGAGCTCGGAAAAATGGTAGGCGGAGGTTTCCCCTTTCCCATGCTGTCGGATGCCGGGGGCAAGGTGGGCGAGGTCTATGGCGTTTACGATGAGGATGCGGGAGTGGAGAACCGCGGCCGTTTCATCATCGACCCTGATGGTGTGGTACAGGCGGTTGAGATACTCACGCCACCGGTGGGCCGGAACGATGCGGAGCTCATCCGGCAGATTAAGGCCTTTCAGCGTGTCAGGGAGTCCGGGGGCAAAGAGGCGACTCCTGCGGGCTGGCAACCGGGCAAACCCACCCTCAAGCCGGGGCCTGACCTTGTGGGCAGGGTATGGCAGGAGTGGAAGCCGGAGTGAAACCCCGTGCCAGGGATACTCACATCGAACTGTGTCGTTTAGGGAAGAGTCGGGAGATCTTCGGCGAGCGGCATGGCCTGAGAGAGCTCGATTGGCCCGACACCGATCGGGTTGCCACGGGTCGACTGCTTGATTCAGCCCCGATTCTTTGCTAAAGTGGAAGAAGTGTCTTTGAGGCAAGGAGTGCGTGTGCCTTCCTTGCCTTTTGTTTCGAGGGCTTTTCGTAGGAGGGGAGAGATGGTCAGGGTTCCCATAACGAGACAGGGTTACAACGAACTGCTCAAGGAACTCGAGCATATGAAAAGCGTCGAGAGAACCAGGATCATGAGGGAGATTGAGGCCGCCCGGGGTCATGGGGATCTCTCGGAGAATGCCGAGTACCACGCCGCCAAGGAGAAGCAGGGGCACGTGGAGGCAAAGATCAGGGATCTGGAGAACAAGCTGGCGGAGTCCGATATTGTAGATGTTTCCGGGCTTCCTGGAGACAAGGCGGTTTTTGGTTCATTCGTCTCTCTGGAGAACCTGGAGACTGGCGAGAGAGTGCGATACCAGCTTGTGGGACCCTATGAGGCGGATATCAAGAAAAAGAAGATATCGGTTACCTCCCCTATCGGGAGGGCCCTCATGGGAAAGGAGCCGGGTGATGTGGCAATGGTTCAGGCTCCTGGCGGTCTGAAGGAGTATGAGGTGATAAGCGTCGGTGCCGGGGGGGACGAATAGTCCCAAGTCGTGGAGCCGACGGTGCTGATCGGAGGGCACGGGAGGGCGGTTTGTCGGCCGGCGGTGGCATCGCTGCACGGAAGAGACGAAGAATACTGTTTACAATTCGGAGGAGCGGCTAGTATAATAAGTTGTGCCGAGGGATCAATCATCGGTTCTTCGCAGTTCTTATGAAGTGGCTCGACAGATGAAGGTCAAAATCATCGACTTTGCGGAAGCGTATGAGCGGAAAAGGGAAGCGATGGAGAAAAGACAGGCCATGGAGGACCTCCTCAGTCGAAGACCGGAAAGGTGCGACAAATGCGGCGGATTTGTCGATCTGGACTATTCCTGGGACGGTGTCATCAAGCGGCTTGTTCGCCAGTGGAAATGCCTCAACTGTGGAAGGCGATTCTGATAGGGATTCCCAGTGAGGATCTCAAGGGGTGTTTTCCCCCGTATCTTTCATCTCCCTGATCCGTGTCGTGAAAGCTCCGGTTTCCATAGCCGGTGTCAACTTGGGTCCTGCCCCAGACCTCCGGCCTGGGGTCGCGGGACAGCCCAATCGGTGTTCCATCCCGGGGCAGAGAGGCTAATCCAGAGCTTGCAGTTAACCCGGTGGACGACTCTCGGCCGGGTCGAGGGCCGGGTTTGGGTCACTCTTGTGGAAGAGGTCTTTTTTCAGCCGAGGTTTTGGGTGAAAGCCCTGTTACGAGGGAAGAGGGACCTCTGTTCTCTGTCCTGAAGACTGTCCGGAGAGCGCGTGGTGAGCGTTGAAGGGGCAGGCATTGGCTTTTGGGGGGACGGAGAGGGCATGTCAGGACGGCTTGGTGAAGTTGGCATGGGCTTTGATGGAATCAACCGTCAAGGGGGCTTCTCCCCCGTACTGCTCTCGAATTCCTGCTGATTCTATGGATGTGAGTCCACCCCGTCGTTTCAACAAAGGCAATGCTCCATGAAAAGAGTCTTGAACCAGTTGATACAACTCCAGGAACTCTATTTCGCCGAATCCGAACAACAATCACTAAACCCGGAGACTCAGCCCGAAGAGATCGAGAAGGCGATACACGACCTTCTCGAGGATCTCCCCTCCACTGTGGCTTCTCTCTGCCGCCGCCTGAGAAAGCGCGATCCGGCCGTGGTCGTGCCTGTTGTGGACGGCGTCTGTTCCGCCTGCGGCATGGCTCTTCCCACCTCCAGGACCTATGCCATCGAGAGAGGTGATGAAATCTACCAGTGTCCGAGTTGCTCTCGGATACTCTATAGCCGTCCGGGAGCTCCGCGGCAGGTCAGAAGTGTGAGGTCGATGGGAAGGCTCAGATCCGGGATTGCCCGCTTTTCGGACAAGTCGCTCATGTGCCCGAGGTTGAAGGCAAAGACAAGGAACGAGGCCCTCTCAGAGCTCATAGGCCTGATGGCGAGAAAGGGGTTTGTGGAGAATCCGGATGGACTTCTCCATGCCGCTCTGGAAAGGGAGGCCATCATTTCCACGGCTGTCAATCACGGCCTGGCCTTCCCCCACGTGCGTGGGGTGGAAGGCGGAGGTCTCACCTTTTCGGTGGGTCTCAAGAGAGAGGGGCTCGACTTCGGAGCGCCGGACGGCGGGCTGACGCGGATAATCTTTTTCATAGTGATTCCTTCGGCGGCAAGTGCCTTCTATCTCCAGCTGTTGTCAGGACTCATAGAGTCACTTCAGGCGAGTGAGGCCAGGGAGAGGCTTCTGGAATGTACGGCCCCGGACCAACTGTGGGAAGCTCTCTCTGCGATTAGCCACAAGGCGATTCCATAGAAGGGTGGCGTTCTGTTTGGAGAGGAGTTCTCCCGGCGGATTGGAGCGGCCGGGAGGATCTCCTCGAGGCAAGGTCAAAAGCGACCTCCCATCGATAGACTCCTGGAGTTTCCCCGCTCTTGGAAAACACCGTCATCTCCGAGCGACACTGCGTAAGCCGCAGGGTGCCGCAGAGTCCCCAACTCGCAAGAATCTTTAGTCGGGAAGTGGAAGAAGCCAAGAGGGCCTTCGATTGACACGAGAAACCGCAGATTGATAGAATAGCTTTTTGAGTTCCGTACAGATCTTTTTCCCCCTTATTGTGGATTGATGGATTTTTCCCATGTGAGAAGGTCGGGCTCGAAGGGGGGTTCGGCTTACGCGTGTGGATCTCTTGTATGCTGGAACATTGTGAGAAAGAGGCGGGTGAGGAGGGTGGCCAGGGTTCTTTTTGTGCAGCATGAGATGATGGAGCTGCTCGGTGTCATGTCCATCTCCTCCTTTGTGAAGAGGGAAGGGCACCAGACGGGGGTCTTCATCCCGGGTAGGGGAGATGAATTCCTCGCCCGTTTGAAAAGCGAACGCCCTGACGTGGTGGGATTCACCTGCACGACAGGGCTGGAGGACAAGCTGCTCGGTTTTGCTCGCATCGTTCATAAAGTCGGCCCCCACCGCCCCCTGGTTGTTTTCGGTGGCCCTCATCCCACATTCTACCCCGAGATCATTGAGCATCCGGATGTGGACATTGTCTGCCGGGGACAGGGAGAGTTTCCCATGGCAGAGATTCTCAGCCGGATTGACGGCGGCCGGTCCGTGGAGGGTATCGAGAATCTCTGGATCAAGGTGGATGGGAGGATCGAAAGGAACCCCCAGAGACCTCTGATCGGCGATTTCGATGGGTTTCCCTTTCCGGACCGGGAGATCTACGAGGACTATAAGGTTATTGTCAAGAATCCCACGAGACACTTTATTACCCTCCGGGAGTGTCCCTTTGACTGCTCCTTCTGCTTTAACCACGCCTGGAGGGCCATGCACCCCCGCCCCCCGCGGTACAGGAACCGTAGTCCTGAGAATGTGGTGAGGGAGATCGAGGAGGTTCGGCAGAGGTACCGGACAAAGATCGTGCTTTTTTGGGATGGAACCTTCAACATAAACAAGGGATGGCTTCTCGCCTTTCTGGATCTCTACAGCAGAAAGATCCACCTTCCGTTTCGGTGCAGCCTGAGAGCTGATTTGACCGATGAGGAGACGGTGAGAGCCCTCAAGGAGAGCGGCTGTAGCTGGGTCAAACTCGGCCTGGAATCTGGTAACGAGGCATACCGCAACAGCGTATTGAACAAGAAGATAACCGATGAGGCGTTTTTGCGCACCAGTGATCTTCTCCACCGGTACCACATCCAATTCAGTACGTCGAACATGCTCGGGTTGCCCGGGGAGACCCTGGAGATGGCATTCCAGACCTTGGAATTCAACATAAGACTCAGGCCGCAGCACACATTCGCCTTCATCTACCTTCCCTTTCCCAGAACCCGTCTGGGGCAGTATGCCTTGGACGAAGGATATATCGAGACACCCAAAATCAGCTACGAATACGCCGACTCTTTCAAGGGGATCCCCCTGAGGCTCAAGGATAGGGAGCGGATCGAGAATCTTCAGAAGCTGTTCGCACTTACCGCCCAGATCCCTGCCCTCCTGCCGCTGGTGAGGCTGCTGATCAGGCTTCCACCGAACAGGTTTTTTGTCTTCGTCGAAAAAGTCAGCCGATTCGTCTTTTTCTGGTGCCGCCCGGCCAACTCCGCCGGGTTGGTTCCGGCGGTCAAGGAGTTTCTGTACGGCTTCGGTTTCCGCAGGGAGAAGATCTATGGGAGAGTGGTGCCCCGCGTGCGATCCTAGCGGCCGGGTGACGGCGGTTCTGGGGGGATGAAGATCCATGTCGAGAGTGCTTCTCGAGCACGTAACAAAGAGATTCGATCAGACCTTGGCGGTCTCTGATTTCAACCTGGAAGTCAGGGATCAGGAGTTCGTGGTCCTTGTGGGGCCGTCCGGATGCGGGAAGTCTACGACCTTGAGGATGGTTGCAGGCCTGGAGGAGATCACCGAGGGAAACGTATTTATCGGCGACCGCCTGGTGAACGATCTACCGCCAAAGGAAAGAAACATCGCAATGGTCTTTCAGAACTACGCCCTATACCCTCACATGGACGTCTACACCAACTTGGCCTTCGCATTGAAGAGGCGGAAATTCCCCAAGGAGGAGATCGACCGAAGGGTGACGGAAGCGGCGAGGATACTGGGGATCGAAGGGCTCCTCGACCGAAAGCCGAAGCATCTGTCCGGAGGCCAGCGGCAGAGGGTGGCAGTGGGTCGTGCCATCGTGAGAAAACCGGAGGTTTTTCTCTTCGACGAGCCCCTTTCCAACCTGGACGCGAAGCTGAGACTTCACATGAGAATGGAGATCACCAAGCTCCACAACCGGCTGGGAGCTACTATGATCTATGTTACACATGACCAGGTGGAGGCCATGACCATGGGGGATCGGATCGTCGTGATGAAGGAGGGCAGGATCCAGCAGGTCGGCACTCCCATGGAGATCTACGATACGCCCAGCAACCTCTTCGTGGCGGGTTTTGTCGGCAGTCCGAGCATGAATCTTATGGAAAGCAGAATCGTCCGTCGTGACGGGGCTCTGTACATCGATACCGCAGGTTTCGAGGCCAGAATCCCGGAGAGCCGTTCTGCACAGTTTGAGGGACTGGTGAACAGGGAAGTGATTTTCGGAATCCGGCCCGAACATATCCAGGATAGAATGTACTTTCCCGAGGCCGTAGAGGAAAATTGCTTTACCGCCCATGTCGATTTTGTCGAACCCATGGGTTCGGAGATGATCGTTTACTTCCATATCGGAGAGGTATCCATGGTGGGAAAGCTAACTCCCAAGACCTCGGCCAGACATGGTTCCGACTTGGACATCCATATCGATATGGATCGCATTCATATCTTTGACAAGGAGACGGGGAGGATTATTCAATGAAAAAGAGACCGGGTGGATTGATTTCTCTACCTCTTTTCATGGCTTTTTTCTTTGTCTTTTCTATGCTCGCAGGCTGTCAGAGAGAGGAGAAGGCGGCCGAAAAGAAGACGATCAGGTTTACCGTGTGGGGGTCTCCTTCCTCCAACGAGGTGTACAAGCAGGTGGTGGACGAGTTCGAGAAGAGAAACCCGGATATTACCGTCGAACTCATGATGCTTCCATGGAGCGCTTACCACAGGAAGATTCTCACCATGGTTGCAGCCGGAAGCAAGCTCGACGTTATGCGTCTTGCCAACAGCTATTTCCCGCAGTTCATGGAGAAGAAGGCTCTCCTCGCTCTGGACAAGTATGTCGAGAGAGACAGGGACGAGATCGACCTCGATGATTTCTACCCCGAGGCTCTGATGGGGTGCCGGGCCAGTGACGGCAGTCTCTGCGGACTGCCCGTCGATATTGTGGGGTGGGCGCTCTACTACAACCGGGGCCTGTTCGACAAGGCCGGCCTTTCCTATCCCGACCGGTCCTGGACGTGGGATACCCTGCTCGAGACGGCAAAGAAGCTCACCAGGGATTTCGACGGCGACGGCTTCATAGATCAGTACGGGGTCTATGTCAAGGTCAAGATGGGAGTGATCGAACTTCTGGCAGGCCAGAGCGGCGCCACGATCCTCAACCAGGACAACAGCAAGTGTACCTTCAACACGCCTGAAGGAAGGGCCGTGATTCAGCTCCTTTACGACCTTATCGTGAAGTCCAAGGTCGTTCCGCCTCCGGAGTTCCGGGCCGATCAGAACGTATGGGCAGCCCAGAAAGTGGCCATGGTGTTGCTTATGCGCGGGGACGTAACCGGGTTCAGGGAGAGTCTTGCCTTTGACTGGGATGTAGGTCCTGTGCCCAAGTGGCCCGGGAAAGAGCCGAGAGCCCTGATCGTGGGTGGATTCAATCCCTGGGTCATAGCCAAGAATACGCAAAACCCCGATGAATCCTGGCGGTTTCTGAAATTCTTCACAGGGAAAGATGCCTCCGCCATGATGGCCAAGTCCGGTCGATTCGTGCCGGCCCGTAGATCGGTTGCCGAGAGCCCGGTCTTTCTGAATACCTCGCCGCCCGAGCATAACGTCTATTTTCTGGATCTCATCCGGACGCCGAACAAGGTCTTTGTGCCCCGTTTTCCCCGGTACAAGGCGCTTCAGAAGGTGTTCAAGACGAACTTCCAGTACTTGCAGGAGGGTAAATTCGGTGTGGATGAGTGTGTGGCCAGGATCGAGCAAGACGTGAACGGATTGATCGAAGAACTCAAGAAGGAGAGGGAAGAGTCGGCCCCGTGAGGAGGAGAAGTTGAACCCAGGGAAACGGAGGAGCCATCGCAGCAAGAGATTGAGGCGAGCTCTGGAAGGATACGCCTTTCTGATGCCGAATTTCCTGGGGTTCGCTGCATTCACATTCCTACCGGTGGTTGCCTCCTTCGTGCTGGCCTTTTACTCGTGGGACATGATGCGGGCCGCGCATTTCATCGGGTTGAGGAATTTCGTCCACCTCCTGACCTCTCGCGAGTTCTGGTACTACTTCTACAACACGGTTTTTCTCATGATAGGGATCCCCATCGGGATGTTTCTCTCCCTGGGGATGGCCATGCTGGTGAATCAGAAACTGAAGGGGATCGTCGTGTTCAGGACGATCTACTTCCTGCCCCACATCTGTGTGGGCGTTGCGCTCTACGTTCTCTGGGTCTGGATCTACAACCCGGAGTTCGGCCTTTTCAACCAGCTGATCCATTTCTTTACCGGTCTTAAGGGTCCTGCCTGGCTGAGCGACAGGTTCTGGGCAAAGCCCGCCCTTATCATCATGGGGCTCTGGGCCGGAGCAGGGGGAAAGAGCATGATCCTCTATCTGGCAGGGCTCCAGGCCATCGACCCCGGCCTTTACGAGGTGGCAAGCATCGACGGGGTCGGGGCCTGGGGAAAGTTCCGCTATATAACGATTCCCATGCTAGGGCCCACGAGTTTTTTCATCTTCGTCATGAGCGTGATAGAGGGGTTCCAGGGCGGATTCGATCAGGTGATCGTCATGACCGGAGGGGGACCACCTCCCGGGGCAACCACGACTATAAGTTACTACATCTTTGCTGAGGCTTTCGAAGAACAGCGGATGGGATATGCTGCTGCGGTGTCGTGGTTCCTCTTCCTCTTGGTTTTTGCGGTTACTCTGATCAACTGGCGCTATGGGGGCAGAAAGGTTCAGTATTAGGTCCCGCTGCCGAAGGGAGAATCCAGGGGATATCCATGGCTAGCAGAGCCGAGCTTTCCAGAAAACGAAAGAGGCGCCGGGATTTCATCCGCAAGGTTGTATCCTACGCTGTCCTTTGTCTCATCGCCTTGGCCATGGTGGGACCATTTGTGTGGATGGTCTCAACGTCGTTCAAGGAAAAGGACGATGTCATGACAAGGGAGACCCATATCATCCCCTGGCGTGTCTTCCACTACCTGAAGACGGCCGAGGGCCTCCGGCGCATCAGGCTGCTGAGCGACAACGGGGAGGTGGCCAGGATACGGGAGATCCGTAAGGACGGGACGGTGGGGAGTCTCCTGACCGTTCCATCCAAAGACGTGGTCAGCAAGGGAAAGTACTACCTCAGAGTTCAGAACTATCCGGAGGCATGGCGGGTGGCGAACCTGGGAAGGGCTTATATAAACACGATAATCATCGCCTTCTGCATCACCTTTGGAAAGGTTCTGACGAGCAGTTTGGCAGCCTTCGCCTTTGCCCGCCTCGACTTCCCCGGCAGGGACAAGCTGTTTCTGGCTTATCTGGGAACGATGATGATCCCGGAAACGGTGACCCTGATTCCCCTGTTTGCGATTTTCAGGAAACTCCCCGAGTTTCTCAATGCCACCTTCCATACCCGCTACTTCACGGCCCCCCTATATCTGGGTGACTGGTTCGTGGGGACGCCCATGGGTGTAGACTCCTATTTTTCTCTCATCGCTCCCGGCCTGTTTACCGCCTATGGGACCTTCATGCTGAGGCAGTTCTTCATGTCGATACCCAGGGATCTTGAAGATGCGGCTCGTATAGACGGCTGTGGATCTCTGGTGATTTGGTGGAAGATTATTCTTCCCCTCTCAAAACCGGCCATGATCACCCTCGTGATCTTCACCTTCATGGGGTCCTGGAGGATGTTCGTCTGGCCCCTTGTCATCGTGGACAATCCTAAGATGATGCCTCTTTCGGTCGTTTTGAAGCTCTTCCAAGACCAGTACAGCGTGGATATGACCCTTCTGATGGCAGCTTCGGTCATTGCACTGATTCCTATACTGATCGTCTATGTGGGCGGTCAGAAGTATTTCACCGAGGGCATTCTACTCGGGGCGGTAAAGGGCTAGCTTTGGTAGGCTTGCAGACGCGGGCATGACGGTTGTGAAGATCGTGCCAGAGAAGAACGTCTTTGATGACGGGTTTCTCGATCTGATCGGAAGGGAGTTCGCCACCCACGAGCAGGGGTTGGCCGAATGGGTGAAAAACGCCGCGGACGCGGTTTTGGAGGCGGGTCTCAACCCCGGAGTGGAGACTATTTTCCTCGATTTCACGGACGGAACCGATGGCAGACCCCCTGTGTTCGGCTGTATTGATTTCGTGGGGATGACCATGGAATCCATTGAATCGGCATTCAAACCCTGGGGGCGGTGGCGATCAGGCGAGCGGGTTTCAGGCCGTTACGGAGGATACGGGATGGGCGGGAAATTCTATATGCGTCAGATGTTCGCCTCCTCCTACCTGATCGGCTATGCCCGGGGTCTGATCAACGTCTTCGGTTTCAACGAGGAGCATGCTTACGGTTACGCCGAAGGGTATCGGAACCGGCGTGTCGATCCGGCGGAAGCTCTCCTTCTTGCCGGTGTGGACTCGATGGCGGGGATTGCAGGCGTGAAGGATGCCGTTGTTTCAGGCGAGCGGGGTTTTTCGGCCTTCCGGGGTGTGGGACCGAAAGGTGTAGAGGGGAGGATCGATGTGGAGAGCCTCTGTGCGGCACTGAGAGATCATCCCCAAGCCCAGCATCCTCTAAGGTCTCACCGAGTCTGTGTCATCCACAACGGAGCCGTGGTGATCAGGCGGCTCAGGGCCGGATCCATACCCAGGAAGAGTGGATTTGAGAAGCCCTGGGTCCGAAGAATCCCTGCCCTGCTACCTGGTACGGGTCGAGAGATGGATGGGATGGTCCGGCTTGCCGGGGATTCGAGGTTTCCAGGCACCCTGACACTCTTCGTGGCGGATCGACCCTTGGTCAGAAGGGGAAAGATGGCGAGTCTCAACCGGATCGACTTTATGGAGGGAGAAGAGGTTGTGGCATCCTATAGGATGGAAGAGCTCGACCTGGATGTTCCGTACGGGGAGTCGATATTCGGGCGATGCCGCCTATCCCGTGGGGAATTTGCCGGGCGATGCCGCGGGACGAAGACCCGGGATAGGCTCGTCGATACCCCTGAATCGAGGGCTCTTCTCCGGTGGGTACGGGAGCAGGTGGTCCTCTTTTCCGAGATGGTGAGCGGGAGATCTCATATCCCGGAAAAGGGCTGAACAGCGGAGTTCCAGTGGCAGGGCCGGATCGATGGTTCTGCCCGGCCTGGAGAGGAATCGGATGAAGATTCTTGCCGTCGGCGCTCATCCGGATGACGTGGAGATCGGCTGTGGGGGTCTCCTGGCCATGGAAGGGATATCGAAGCACATTCTCCATCTCTCAAACGGCGAGACCTCTAAGTATGCCGATGGAGAGACACGAAGGAGAGAGGCCGAGGCCGCGGCCTCTGTGCTGGCAGCCCATGTCCACTTCTTCGACATGCCGGGACGGGGCGTTGCGGCGGACGAGGAGGCGTCTCTCCGGCTCGTCGGATTGATTCGTCAGATCAAGCCGGACTTCTTGATAACCCATTGGGCGGACGATGCTCACCCCGACCATCGGGGTGCCCATGAACTCGTCCGCAGGGCCTTCTTCCTGTCAGGTGCCCGGATGGATATCGAATTGCCTCCCTGGAAGTGCCGCAACATCCTCTACTTCCATCCTTTTTCCTCGGCCTACGGCTTCGTCCCGGAGTTCGTCCTGGATATCACAGGAGTATATCACAGGAAGCTGCAGGCCCTCCGGTGTCACGGATCCCAGCAAGGGTTTATTCTGCCGCAGGTCGAGGCGGTCTCCCGCTACTTCGGCCGGAACTCCGGTGTGGAGAGGGCCGAGCCTTTCAGGGCGGAGATACCCGTGGTGCTGAATCCTGCCGGCCTGACCGGTGGAGGAGGAGAGTAAGGGATGGGAGGAGCCCGCCTCCGTGTCTGTATGACCACCCAGGAGTACCCGCCCGTGTTCTCGGGAGGACTGGCCCTTGCGGTCCAGCGGGTGGCAGGATTCATGACGGAGATGGGATGGGAGGTTCATGTTGCCCATCTCAATGTGGAAGAGGGCCTGCCCGGACTCCTCGATGAGATTGCCGAGTCGACCGTTGAGGGGGGAGTGGCAGTCCATCGTTTCTCCATCGGAAGGGAAAGGGATCTGCCCGGCGACAGCCTGTGGGATTCACCGAACAACCTCGCTATCCGGCTCATGTACCACTGTCTTGACGGGCTTCACCGGCGCCACGGCTTCCATGTGTTCCATTCGTTCTTCATCTATCCCACGGGCTATGTGGCCGGCCTCCTGGCGCGGGTCCACAGGAGAAGATTCATCTTGAGCATCCGGGGAAACGACATCAACCAGTTCATCTTCGGGGCGGAAAAGGCCGTATTTCTCGAGGCGGCACTGCGCCAAGCCGACATGGTCACCGCCGTGGCTCATGATCTCCTTGTTAAAGCCGAAGCCCTGACTCCGGTCATGCACAAGTCACGAGTCATATTCAATTCGATTCCCCCGGGCTACGGAGGGGTGTCTTCCATTGCCCTTCCCGGGCTGGAAGGCCCTGTGATCGGGACGGCAGGGCTTTTCAAACACTCCAAGGGTTTCCCTTACCTTCTGAAAGCCTTCCGCAGGATCAGGAGGGAGCGAACCTGTTCTCTCCTTCTGGTGGGGGATTTCAGGGAGGCCGAGCGTGAGATTGAGAGTCGGTATCTCTCGAGGTTCGGTTCGGAGGGTGTCCATGTTACGGGTTTTGTGCCCCATGGTTCCGTGGGTTCTTACCTCAAGGAGATGGATGTTTTCGTGATTCCTTCGCTTTCCGAAGGTTGCCCCAACGTTCTCCTGGAAGCCATGGCAGCGGCCAGGCCCATTGTGGCCACGAGAACCGGGGCCATACCCGAGATCATCCGCCACCGGGAGAGCGGGCTCCTCGTCGATCCCGGAGACGCCGCTCAGATAGAGGAGGCGGTTCGTTATCTCCTGGACCATCGGGCAGAGGCGAAGGAGATGGGAAGAGCGGCCCGCAGGAGAATCGGTGACTTCTCGGAGGCGAGAGAAAAGAAGGGGTGGGAAGAGGTGTACCGGCTGATCTCGAACGGTCTCTCCGGTAATTCTTCTTGACATGGGACCTGACCGTGCTATGATAGATCCGAACCGGAGGGATCTCCGGCAGGGGCGGAAGGGGTCGAGGTATCAGGTGGAGAGTTTTAAGAGGATTCTCTATTACACCCACAATTCGATCGGCCTGGGTCATGCCTTCCGGGCTCTCGCCGTAATCACGGCCATGAGAAAACACCGGCCCGACATCGATTTTCTCGTGGTTTCCGGGACGAGCGTTCCCGAGCTTTTTCTGAAAAACCGCATCGAGATAGTCAAGCTTCCATCCATAAAATTTCACATCGATAACGATACCTATTTCCTCGGTCCCCGCTACCTCAAGAACTGCTCGGTTGAAGAGATCAGTGATTTGCGCCAGAAGATCATCGAGGAGACATTCAACACCTTCCGGCCGGATGTGCTCATTGTGGAGCATAACATGCTGGGCCAGCGGGGCGAGATCATCCCCCTTCTCCTGAAGAAGTGGCGACAGATTCCGCAGAGTGAGGGTTTCGCCCTGGTTCACATAAGCCGGGGGATTCTCAGAAACCCGAGCCTCATCGAAGCTCCTTTCAACGATCGCCGGCAGATGTCTGAATCGATCTACGTGGGGGACCTGTACGATTTCATATATGTCATGGAGGATCGGGAGGTTATCGATATCAACCGGGCCTACTTCGGAAACCGCGAGTCTCTGGGAAAAAAGATCCAGTACATGGGGAAGATCACGGTCAAGACCCGCGAGGAACTGGCACCCAGAGAAGAGACGTACCGGAGTATCAACGGATCGGGACATGAGATCATCCTCGTCTCTCTGGGCAGGAGAAGCTCGGTCTTGAGAATCGCCGAAATCGTGGTTCAGGCCTTCTATGATCTCGGCCTGGAAAATCAGTACCGCCTGTTTTTTGTTATCGACCCCTACCTCGATCCGGCACTGAAAGAGCAGATGGTGAGGAGATTCTCCGACAGTCACATCTATTTCTTCGATTTCCTTTCAAATCTTGTGGATATTATCAACGTCTCCTCTCTGGTCATCGCCAGGGCCGGCTACAACACCTTGAGTGAGGTTCTCCTCACCGATTCCAAGGCGATCCTGATTCCTGAAGAGCACGGTCACCAGGAGCAGGAGACCCGGCTGGACAAGGTCCAGAAAGCGAATATTTCCGTCATCCATGAAGAGGATCTGAACCTGGAGGAGTTTCGAGAAATCCTCCAGCGGATGCTCCGGCTCAAGCCGGTCCCCCTCAACTGTCGTTTTGACAAGTACAGGATCGCGAAGAAGATTCTCCAAGACCTGGACGGCTATTTTGAAAGGCGTTCAGAGGCAGCCTCACCGGGTGTCGATGACCGACATGAGGAGGTCGAGCGAGTCCTTGGGTGAGGGCATCGGCCTGCTCGGGAACCGCCTCAAAAGGGCTTTCTCGATCTTCGAGGAGAAACTCTCCGGGTCGTAGCGGGCTACGAGGTGGGGGTGGCAGAAACCGTGGGGCTCGACGTTCCTCGACAGCACTACGTTGCAGCCCAACTGGAGGGCCTCCACAACAGCTTGGCTGTAACATTCGTTCCGAGAAGGGCTGACAAAGACCTTGGCCTTGCCCATCAATTCGAGTGTGGCGGAGTGGTCGATCCATCCGGTATGGACGGCGCCTTGCACGTGAAAGGGGACCTCGCCTACCACGACGACTCGGAGGTTCCTCCCTCGAAGCAGCTCGAGTATTCCCACCAGAAGATCGTACCCCTTCACATCACGGTCGACACCTCTGTCTTTCCATTGTGCCACGGCAATAAGATCGATTGTCCGTGCGCCCCAGGGGTTTTTCGGCCTAAGCCTGCGAAAGATCTGTGGAACCTCGAAGATCTTGTGGGCAAAGGCGGGATACGCCTTGCTCAGGATGCGGCTGTTCAGACCGGGAGCGGAGAGGATCCTGGTTGCCCTGTCCAGGGCCAGTTTTTCCCGGGCGATCCGGGGTGAAACGAGGGATCCGGGCCGATCCCTCGACCGGAGGAAATCGAGGGCGGTCTTCCGGGGGTGGGCTTTGAGCCACTCCTGGAGATAGGCTGTCCCCCCTGTGATGAGGACCAAATCATCGAGATAGGGTGAGAGGGCGGCGAGCTCGTTTCTTCCCACTACTAGGCGGTGTCTTGCAGAGAGCTTCCGGACCACCGGGGGGACCAGATCGTAGCGGTTTTCTTCCAATAGGGATACGTTTGGCAGGCCCCGCGGGTTGCCGGAAGCGACAAGGAGAGAGGGAATGCCCTCCGAGACGAGCAGATCATGGAGATCGTAGGCGAGTGTTCCGAGTCCTCCCTTGCCGTATCCCTCGAGGTTTACGATGAGTATTTCATATTCTGCCATTCTGAAGTCTCTTGTTCACTTCTCGGTGAGCTCCACTATCTCGAAACTGAGGTCCTTCCTGCTCGGGACAGGACAGGAGGCGCAGAGGGGAATCCTGCGCCATCTTCGGAGGATGTTTTTTCGGAACCTGTTGTATTTTCTTCCAAACCAGATCTCTTCAAAGGACTGGTGAAAGACATTCCCCATCGAATAGGCGGCCTTGAAGTCATTGCAGCATGGGACAACCCGGCCGTCGCTGTCTATGACTACCCTCTCCCAGGGCCACTTGCACCGGTTTTCCTCCAGAGTCTTCTTGAGGATCAGGCCGTGGGTGTCCTCATAGCGGGTATATTCCCTCCTGGTGGGGAGGAATTCTAGTCCCCGATCATGACCCTCTGGACCTGACATCTGAAGGTTGAAGGTCTTGAGTCGTATCCGGTCGGCTCCGAGTTCCGCCGCCAGTTTCCGGAACCCCTCTATCTGGTCCTGATTGTGCCGCATTATGATGAACTGGAGCTCCATCAGGGGCCTGCCGGTCCGCCTTCTCTTCTTCTCCCGAGAGAGCGACCGGATGTTCTTGATCACCCTATCGAGTCTCCCTCTCACGCGGTACCTCGCATAAACCTCCTGGGTGATCCCGTCGAGTGAGATCATGATCTGATCCAGACCCGAGTCGACCAGCCGGGAGGGGTCGAGGAAGTGGCCGTTCGTGGAGACATGTACATCCGGTATGCCACGGTCTTTTGCGTATCGGATCATGGAGTAGATCTCCCTGTGGAGAAAGGATTCACCGTAATTGTGGAGAGTCAGATGGATGAGAAACGGTGCCAACTCGTCGATGACCTTTTGGAATCCCTCAAAGGGCATATCCTCTGTCTTGCCGGTCCGCCCGCTCCCTACCGGGCACATGGGACAGGCCAGGTTGCACCGGCGGGTAGGCTCGACCATGGCGATGACGGGATAGAGAAACGCCCTCGGAGAGGGGGATCTGCCCTCCAGAATGCCTCTCACGAAATTGGCCGTGATTTCGGCTCCTCTCGAGTGGATGGGCCACATGGAGGGTTGGGGATCGTGGTCCGCCTTGATGGAGCCCGTGAAGATCCCACCCGTCGGATCGGGTGGGACCGGATCGATGGTCGGCTCGGTGGGCCTCGGGTCTGCGTGGATCAAGGTGAGAGGTGCCTCTCCTTTTCCGGATCCGGCAAAGAACGCGAGACGGGTAGAAAACGGCTTCGAGGATCCGTTGCTGTCTTCAGGGAGGGCCGAGAAACCGCTCAGCGGTTCAGGGCCCCAGAGGAGAACGGATGGAGAGGCATTGGCGGCCGAACCGGCCGAGAGGTCCCGGAGCGGATCCCGGACTGGGCGGGAGAGGGGCACGGCCTTGCAGTGCTTGAGGTCTCCGGGGTTGAGGTTCTCCGAAGGATGATACAGGAACTCGACCTGGTGGGCGGGGCAGAGAAGGCCCACCCATTTGGCGATCTCCAGCATGCCTGTCTGGAACTCACCCCCGGTTCTCTTCATATAGATGGAAATCGCCACGGCAGATCGTTCTTCCCAGAGGAGATTCCCCAATTTTCGAAGCACTGCCCCAGGATGTCTGTTTGTCGGGGTATTCCCCGATTCTCAAAGGCAGGTCTCTTGTCGCTTCCCTGTCGAGACCGGCAGGCAGGCAATCCCCGTTCCAGCCCGGCTCCCGAACAAAAGGACGCTCAGAACAGGGGGACTCCTCTTCTTGTCCCTCCTTCTTCCTAAGAGTATGCCAGGAGGGAAACCCGTTTCAAGGGGGAACTCGGACAAGGATCGACCTCGACCCGCCTGTGACCCCTTCGCGGTCGGCGGGCCGGTTGACATCCGGCTAAAGGGAGGGGTAGATTTTGGCTTTTGGAAACCTGGTGGGCATGGGATGTCCTATGCGTTTGATTCTGGTCCGGCACGGGGAATCGGAATGGAACCGCGAGGGCCGCGTCATGGGCAGGGCTGACGTGGCCCTCACGGAATTGGGCCGGCGGCAGGCCTGTGCCGTTGCGGAAGCCCTGCGGGTGGAGAGAATCCATGCGGTCTACTCGAGTCCTCTGAGCAGGGCCCTGGAGACAGGAGAGGCCATCATGCACGGCCGGTGCTGCCCCCTTGTTCCCAGTTCAGCCCTCCAGGAGCTCAGCCGGGGAAGTCTCGAGGGTTTGACGAGGGAGGAGGCCTTGGGATTCTACCCGGACCTGCAGAGAGAATGGCTCCACCCTGAAAGGGGGAGCGAGGATTACGGGGGGGAGTCGCTTGTCAGCTTGGGCCTCAGGGTCAGAGAGTGCCTGGGGCGCATCCGGAGGCGCCATCGGCAGGGGACAGTGGTCGTTGTGGGCCATTACTTCGTGAACCTCATGGTCATTCTGGATGCCCTCAGAATGGAACCCTCGAAGTTTCGATGTTTCGACCAGGACTTGGGGGCGATAAGTGTGGTTGATATCGAAAAAGGCCGGTCGATTCTCCGCCTGTTGAACGATACCTGTCACCTCCCGAAAGGATGAATCATGCCTCGGGTCAGTGTGGTCATGTCCGTCTACAACGAGGAGGAATATCTGGTTGATGCGGTGGAGAGTATTCTCCGGCAAACGTTTGAGGATTTCGAGTTCATCATCGTCGATGATGGTTCGCTTGATCATACCCCTCTGATCCTCCAGGGCTATCGGGATCCCAGGATCAGGGTCTTCTATCAGAGCAACCAGGGGCAGTCAGCGGCCCTCAACCGAGGCATCCGGGTCTCCACGGGCCAGTACATCGCCAGGATGGACGGAGACGATGTGTCTCTGCCTGAAAGATTCGAAAGGGAAGTCTCATTCCTCGACGCCCACCCCGAGGTCGGACTCGTGGGGACCTGGTGTGTGAAGGTCGACGCCGCCACCGGCAGGAGGAGACTGCAGGCTCTCCCGGAGGAGGATGAGGCCATACGGAGGTACATGAGGGTCGACAATCCCTTCATTCATAGCTCGGTCATGATCCGGAAGGCCGTACTCGATGGGGTAGGTCTATACGGCGAAGGGCTCATCTGGCAGGATTACGAGCTCTGGGTGAGAATCGCCAGACACCATCGGATGGCCAATATTCCCGAGCCGCTCACGATCAGGAGGAAACATCAGGCCAGCATAACCAGCACGGCGAGGAAGAGCAGGGAGTTCTGGGAGCTTTTTACGATACAGTGGAAGGCGGCCTGGAGGATCGGCATGAGGAGGGAAGGAGCGGCGGCCATGTTCAGATCCCTGGCAATGGCGGCGGGATACAAGATCCGCGGGACTTGAAGGGGAGGGGCACTCCTGGCAGAAGGGCCTCTCCTGCGGTGGTTCAACTCAGGAATTTTTTCTGCAACTCCCGTATGCGCTGGCTGAAGACGCGGCAGATGTTTATCGAGATCTGAGGAAACTCGCGCATGATTTCCTCGAATTCGAGCTTCCCCAGGACCAGCAGCTTGGCCTCGGTATCGGTCTTGACCGTGGCTGACCGGGGTTTATCCTCGAAGAGGGCCATTTCGCCAAAATAGTCCTCCTCGGCGATTGTGGCGATGAGGGTTTCGTGATCTGTGCCGTGGTTTCGTATTACGGACACCTTTCCTGAGATGATCAGAAACATGGTGTCTCCAGGTTCGCCCTCCTTGACGACGATTTCGTCCTTCGGATAGTCCTTCTCCACTGCCACCGAACCGATCGCCGCCAGTTCTTTGACCTGAAGGTCGGAAAAGATATAGATTTTCTTGAGATGAATCATTTTGTCCATGGTTGAAAGCATGGAACTCCTCCTCTCGTCGTGATCCATGGGAGAGAATCTCTCGAGGCTCAGCTCCGCCGTTTCCCGTACAGTCGGTTCGGGATCACTCCGGAGAACCTGGAGTTTCTGCCCAAGGTCTTCGATCTTTCTCTCTCCGATGACGTAGGCTGCACACATCCTGGTCACGGGATCTTCGCTGCCCAGAAGATCGGTCAGGACTGCCAAAAGCCCGGGCTGCTTACCGGCGGCCACGGCGAGGTATTTTTGGGCGGTCCTCAGCTTCTCCTGAATGGGGAGATCGTCAAGGAGGGGGATCAACACCCGGGAAAGGCCAGGATGGAGGGCATCCTCTAAGGCCTCCAGGGCATTGGCCTTTTCCCTGCCCCCCGCTCTGACTCCACGGTAGATGGTGCGCATCTTGTTGCCTCCCCCTTGAACCTCCAGAATCCGGAAGATAGTAAAGAACGCATCGTCGTTCTCGTCTTCCAGATGCCGGACGAGCAGGCCGAGGGCGGGTGTCTCCTCGAGATCCCTGATCTGCTCGATGGAGCGGAGATTCTCGCAGACCGAATGCATCTCCCCGGTGATGAACCCGGAGAGCTCCACGTCTTTCACATCGAGTTCTCCCAGGAGCCGGAGGATGCCGTCTTTCAGATCTCTCTTGGGGGAGTTGAGAGATCTCAGCAAAAAGGGGACCGCCGCCTTTCCGACCTGGACTATTCGATGGAAGGCGGCTTCCCTGACATCGGTCGATTCATCTCCAAGCATCTGGATGGCTCCTTGCAGGGACTTTTCGCTTTCGAGGGCCAGAGCCGAAACGGCGGCCCGCCTGACAGCCGGGTTCGGATCTTGGAGCCATGGCATTATCCGCTGATCTCTTCCAGGTACATCCAAAAGACCCAAGGCGTCAAGGGCTTCCGCCTGGGCCGCAGAGTCCTTTTCTCTTTCGAGGATGGCGTAGAGGTGGGTGTCCAGACCCCTATCTCCGGTTCTGGCGGCGGTCCTTATGCCTAGGAGGAGGTCCTCGGGGTTGCGGCTTTCCAGCCATTTCATGAGCAGGGGGGAGGCCTCTTTCGCCATTCCGGCGTGGAATAGTCCCACGACCGCCTCAGCCTGGACGGTTTCTTGATCTGTGGAGGCCATTCTTCTCAGGAAGTCGAGGTTCTCTTTCGGGGCGAGTCTCCCCACCGTTCCGACCAGATAGGGGCGGAGCCGGGGGGGAGCGGTCTCTGCGATTTGCACAAGGGCCGGCACGACGGCAGGACGATCCTCTGGCCGCAACAGGTCGAGCAACTCGATCTGGACGGCCGGGTCCTTACCCGGGAGGGCCGACAAGATGGCCTCCCCGAGTGCAGGGTATCGGGCCTCAGCCAGGATCCTGGCGCAAAGAGCGGCCGCAGCGCCCTTCTCTTCATCGAGTCCTCTAAGGAGGCGGTTGAGGGTTTCACTGTCCTGGACAAGAACGGTGAAATCGATCTCTTCCAGTTCCCTCAAATCCACCTGCTTCTCAAGGACCGTTTCGAGGAGGAAGGTGGAATAATTCTTCTTTAGACGGAGAGTGACAAGGATCCAGAGGGCCACGAAGAAGAGTCCGAAGATGGAGAAGTAGCTCGCCTGGATGAAGGTCTCGAGTCCCAACAGGATCAGGGATCCCAGGAGACTCCCCGCCCGTGCAGCCACCTGGAGAATGGGGCGGATCTTCGCTCTGACCTTGTCCGGGAAGAGGTTGATCATGATATGGTTGGCAGGATTGTGCATGGTCGTGGTGAGCACGCTGATGCTGATCCTCCCGTAGATGCCCACGAGTATGTCGGACCTGAAGAGCAACAGGGAGAAGACGAGGAAGTAGTTGGCCGGGCGAAACAGCAGGGCATTGGGTATACCCACCCTCGTGTAGACTTTTCCGACAAAAAGGAGGACAACGAAGGCGATGATGCTCAGGACCCCCCTGATTGTAGCATAGAACTGGATAAGGCCTCCCTCTGAGGCGAAGCTCTTGTCGAGGATGACGCTGTACTGGAAGTCGAACATAGGGCCCGCCACGTTGGGTAGGATCCTGATGGCTGCGAGGAGTACGAAAAGGAGGGAACCCTTGGCCAGAACGCTCATCTCCCTGAATCCGGCAATTGGGGAAGACCAGCCTTTTCCCTTCGAATCCCGGGTTCCGGGAAGAGCAATTGGAGGAGGGAAAAGCCGTCCGATCCGGCGAGTCGCCAGAGCCCCCATGACAAGCAGCCCCGCCGAAACAAGGAGAAGATTATCGGGTGCCGTCACCCGGCTCAACGGGGCTGTCGAGAAACTCCCCAGGATGCGTCCCAGAATCCCTGCGGCCGTGATCAGCGGAAAGAGCCTCTTGGACTGGCGGGTGTCGAAGAGGTCGTTGCAGATGTTCCAAAAAACGACGAGCATCACCCCGTTGAACTGCTGCCTCAGGATATACATGACAGGGTAGAGATACCTGAGATCGAAAAGGATCAAGATGCGGCAGAGGATCTCGATTAGGGTAAAGATCACGAAGATCCGGGTGAGAAGGGTCGTGGCCGTGTATCTTCCCGCCAGCCCCCGGATCATGTCCATGACGAAAAACACGAGTACCGCATCGATGACGAACATATGGGGCAGGTATTCGACTCCAAAGCGTTTGATAAAAGCGGTGTCGGTGAAGTTGGCAAAGAGCATCTCGCTGAAGAGAATGAGAAACATCAACCCCCCTGCCCAACCGAAGGGGCTGTTCTCCTCAGGACGAATATCAAGCAGCGTCGTCAGAATTCGTAATGGGGGCCTCATAGGCGACTCTGGATCTTTCCGGGATGGCAACGCTCGGCGGGTGGCTACTATTTCAGAACGCGGCCGAATCTGGTTATGATCTCCTTCTTCAGAGACTTTGCCTTCCTCAGATACATCATCGACTGGGACGGCGACTCTCCCGTGTAGTATCTCCCCTCATCGAGAAAAAAAGCGTATCTGTCGATAAGGTTGATCAGTTCCCATTGGTCTCTGCCGCTCAGGTCATTGAAACCCTCCTCATCCACCATCTCCTCCAGTTGGGGGTGATCCGCGACGACCTCGACATAGGTCACCTTGTCTTCCCTCGAGGGAACGGATTTTCCCTGACCCATGGCAGATGCGGATTCGGTGATGACAAGCAGGAAGAGGACGGAGGCGAAAAGCAGGGTCCTTCTCATCCGGGGCTCCTTTCCCAGATTGAATCGGCCTGTGGCCCGTGTCTCAGAAAAAGCCATCAGCTATTCTATCAACCCGGTTCAGAAAAAAGCAAACCAATCTCCTGGAGTTTCCTCACCTTTCGACCAAGAATTGCCGCAGCCCGGCAGTTGCCGTCTTGGACCCACGAGCGGCCCCGGCTATCCTTCCTAGCGCATGAGGCCGGGCAGGAAGAGGGCGATCTGAGGAAAGAAGACCATGAGGGTCACGGCGACGATCAATGCAAAGAGGAGGGGCAGGATTCCTCTGAATATCACGTCCAGGGGTACGTCCTTGGCCACTCCACTGACAACGTAAACATTGACTCCCACAGGTGGGGTGATTACCCCCATCTCCGTCACCATCACGATGATCACACCGAACCATATGGGATCGTAGCCGAGTCCTACCGCAACGGGGAAGAAGATGGGAATGGTCAGCAGGATCAGGGCAAGGGCGTCCATGAAACAGCCGCCTGCAAGATAGATCAGGATGATTACTCCCATAATCCCCCAGGAGGGAAGGGGAAGGCCCTTTACCCAACCGGCCAGTTCGAAAGGTATCCGCGTTATCGCAAGGAAATGGCCGAAGACGGTCGCACCGGTAACAATTACAAGAACCATACAGGAGATGCGGGTGGTCTCGACGAGGGCCTGGATGAAACCTCTCCACTTCATCCGGCGGCGGGCGATTGCAAGAAACAGGGTGGAAAAGGCGCCGATCGCCCCGGCCTCTGTCGGGGTGAAGAATCCCTTGAACAACCCGCCCATGACAAGGCTGAAGATGATGAGCATCTCCACGAGCCCGGAAAGCGCGCGGACCTTCTCTCTCGTGGTTGTTCTAGGTCCTCTCGGCCCGAGTTCCGGGCTGAGGCGCGTCCAGACATATATGGTCACCAGAAAGAGGCTTGCCAAAAGGATACCCGGAAGAATCCCCGAGGCAAAGAGTTTCCCTATCGACTGCTCTGTCATGATCCCATAAATGATGAAGATGACGCTGGGAGGAATCAGGATTCCCAGGCTCCCGCCCGCAGCTACCGTGCCTGTCGCCAGTTTCATGTCATAACCGTACCTTTTCATCTCTGGCAAGGCCACGGTCGCCATGGTGGCCGCTGCGGCGTTGGTCGAGCCGCAGATGGCGGAGAACCCGGCACAGGCCCCGATCGTAGCCATGGCCAATCCTCCCGGCCAATGGCCCATGAAGGTGTAGGCTGAGTCGTAGAGTCTTGAGCTGATCCCGGCGTGAAAGGCGATCTGCCCCATGAGCACGAAGAGGGGAATTACCGTAAGGCTGTAGGAACCGAAAATGGCGAAGACGTCCTTTGCCAAGAGGCTGAGGCCCGCCTCTGGACTGACCATGTGACTGAAGCCGACAAACCCAACCAGAGCCATGACAAAGCCCACAGGCATCTGTGAGAAGAGAAGAACGACCAAAACCAGCAGGCCTATGATGCCTACAAGGGTCGGGCTCATCCAGTCACTCCTCTCTTGCTCCCCGGTCCGCTCCCCTACCCATGTACCATTCACGGACTCCCTTGGCCATCGATTTGAAGATGCCGCTGATGATGACCAGGCAGACGGTTACGGAGGCCACCGCGATTCCGTACAGGACAGGATAGAAGGGGAGGCGCAGGGTCATGGAGACCTCACCTGCGGCCTTCAGCTCGTTGCCGTAAGCGAAGCATTGCCAGGCAACCAGGGCAAACAGGATGACGCTCAGAATGCGGGTTATCAGGTTTATGACAAACTGGGAAGATACTGGGAGTCGGGAGACCAGAATCTGTACGGCCACGTGTCCCCGTTGGAACGTCGTATGGGGCATGGCAAAGGCGATTACTATGGCACCGAGAAGTCCGACGATTTCGTAGGTTCCAAGTATCGGCCTTCTAAAGAGCCGGAGAATCACATCGGCAACGGTGAGGAGCATCATGCCGACAAGGCACCATCCCGCCGTCCTGTCGAGGAATCGGGACAGCCATGCCACGGACTTTTCGAAGAGGGACGTTTCCATCCTGTTTCATGCCCCTCCGATCTTTCGAGACTCAGTCGAAAAAAACACCTGGAGTTCTTTTAGGGCAGGTGCGGGGGAATCCTCCAGGTTGGGTTCGTGGCGGGCCCGGCCCTTTCTGCTCCCCGCGGGAAAACCCTCTGGCGGAGAACAGGTCTTGCCGGAGCTACTTGCACTTTGTGATTGCTTTCTGCAGAAACTGCACGTACTCTCGGCCGGGTATTCCCTTCCTCTCCTTCTCCTCTATGAATTCATCCAAGACAGGTCTGACCGCGGCCTTCCACCGGGCACTCTCCTCAGGTGAAAGGGAGATGATCTGGTTGCCCAGGCTGAGTGTATATTCCCTACCCGCTTCGTCGCTCTTGTCCCAGGCCTCTCCGTGCTTTGTAATCCACTCCTTGCTGACCTTTGTCATTACTTTCCGCACCGACCTCGGGAGGGCGTCCCATTTCCTCTTGTTCATTACCACGTAGAACCCGGTGGTGTAACCCACGCTGAAGCATTCAGTGGTAGACTTTACGACCTCTGCCTGTTTCCATCCTTTCAAGACCTCCATCGGGCTGAGGGTTCCCTCTACCACACCCTTTTGAAGGGCTTCATAGGCGCCGCCTTGGCCCATGGCGACGGGTACCCCCCCCAGTGCCTTGGCCACCTTAGCGCTGAACCCCGTGGATCGGATCTTCATCCCCTTCACATCTTCCAGGGTGCGGACAGGCCTCTTGGTGTGCAAGAGGCCCGGGCCGTGGGCATGGAGATAGAGCAGGTGGACATCATTCAATTCCCTGGGTTTGAACTTCTTGTAGAATCTGTTTATCACCTGGGTGGCGCAGGAACCCTTAGGATAGCCCAGAGGCAAATCGACCGCCTCCATCACCGGGAAGCGTCCCCTGGTGTAAGCGAAAAGACAGAAGCCTATGTCGGTGATACCCTTCAAGACATAGCTGTAAATTTCCGGCCCTTTACCCAGGGTGCCACCTGGGAAATACGTAATCTTCACCTTCCCACCTGTCCGCCTCTCGACCTCCTCGATCCAAGCCTTAGCCAGTTTGGCCTGGATGTGTGTAGGCGGAAAGAATGTGCTGTATCGCAGTTCGACCGCCCCTGCCCCGGCGGTCGCAACCATAGGACCCGCCACAAGCCCGCTTAACAATATCAGACCTAAAGCAACACCGAGAATCGCTGTTCTTTTCATTTTCCCCCTCCCATATTGAGAGAATTTTTCAGGGGCCTCTGCCCGATCTGCTTTCCCACCACCTCCCATGTCCTGTACTCGATTCCCCCCGTATCTCCTGCCCCAGCCTACCGTCAAGCACGGTCGACCTCTTGGTCTTGGTCAATAGCACACCTGCCGGTCCATGTCAATAGATTTGGGTGGAGTTTCCTGACTTTTGGAGAACACCCTTGTCCCGAAGCGGCATTGCCGGGTGTCGATTGCAAGGAAGCGAAAAATGTGGCAATAATGGACGGGAATTCGATGACCCGGTTGTGGCGGATGGCAGAAGAACGTAACAGCATAGTGGTTCACTACGACGAAATCGGCCTTAAAGGGAAGAACAGGCCTCGCTTTGAGTACAGACTGATGAGGAATATCAGGCAGGCTCTCAGGGGACTGGTGCCGGTCAAGACGGAGAGACTCTACGGCAGGCTCCTGGTCACTGTTGAAGATGAATTCCCCTGGGACCCGGTGGCCCAGAGGATCGGCCGGATCTTCGGGATTTCCTATTTTGCGAGAGCCTTTGAAGGTCCCCCGGACCTGGAGAGGGTGAAGGAGATCTTGAGGGAGCATCTTCCTCAGACGGGCTACGGGTCCTTTGCTATTGACACGAAGCGAGGCGACAAGACCTTTCACCTTACCTCCCCTGAAATAAACCGGGAATTGGGCGCCTTTGTCCAGGCCGAGACGGGAAAGCCGGTGGATCTGAAGAACCCCGACCTTCGAATCTCCGTGGAATGGCTTCACGACCGGGTGCTCCTTTTCTTCAACAGGATCGAGGGACCCGGCGGACTGCCGGTCGGTGCCAGCGGGCGGGTTGTGGGCCTCATCTCCGGCGGGATCGATTCGCCGGTGGCGATCTACCAGATGATGAAGAGGGGGTGCGAGGTGGTGTTTGTCCATTTTCACAGCTTTCCTTTTACCGGGAGGGCCTCCCAGCGAAAGGTGATCGACCTCGTCAAGGAACTCGGCCGTTTCCGTCAGACCTCGAAGGTCTATCTTGTCCCCTTTGCCGAACTCCAGAGAGAGGTTGCCGCAAGGACCCCTGCCCGTTACAGGATTATTCTGTACAGGCGATTCATGCTCCGGTTGGCCGAGAGGATCGCTCAGGGGGAGGGGGCCAAGGCGATTGTAACGGGAGAGAGCCTGAGTCAGGTCTCCTCTCAGACCCTCTCGAATCTGGTTACAGTGGATCACGCGGTAGGTATGCCGGTGATTCGGCCCGTGATCGGCCTTGACAAGAGGGAGATTATCGACCTGGCGCAGAGAATTCGGACCTACTCCATCTCGATCCAGCCTCATGACGACTGCTGCGGATTTCTCATGCCCAGATGGCCCTCGACGCGATCCACCCCCCAGGAACTCCAAGGGGTGGAAAAGGAGTTGGATGTGGCGGGTCTGGTGGATGCCGCACTGGAGCGGGCCGAATGCCGGAGCCTTCCCCCATGACCCCCAGGGGCCTGCACAGCTTCTCTCCTCTTTGAAAAAATTTCAATGACCTATGCAATGATTTCTGTTTTTGTTGTCTCCTCTTGACGGCCTGTGACTCTGTTTTACATGTGTGGCTGGCACCGAATTAGCAACAGGGTGGTTCATCGTATTCCGATAAGGCCAAACCATCCGTGAGGGTGGGACGGAAAGCCGACAGGTCTCGCGCCGCACGCAGGCTGCAGCGGCAGAGACGGCTGGGCTGCCGGAATCAAGAGGGAGTATCGTTCTGTTCCGCTGGGAGGCAGCAGGTTAGATCTGCCCTGTGGTCGAGAGAAGAGTCCGTGCGGGACGGAAAAGCCGGCAATTCCGGATGGCCTCCGGAAGGCCGGCTTTTTCTTTGAGGTTGCGAGAGCAAGGAGAGGGAGACTGATGGAGATCTTTTTTGGAGGAAAGAGTCGCTCCGGTAGAGCCGTGCAGAGCCTGAGGAGAACCAGAAGGGCTGCAGGATGTCTTTTTTTGACTTTTTTCATGGCCTTGTCCTCAACCGTCCTTGCCGGGGACATCGACATTTACACGAACAACGGTGAAGGGGTTGAGCCGAACATCCTGATCATTTTTGACAATTCCGGGAGTATGAACGAGGAGATCCAGGTTTCTTTTTACGATCCGTCGGTCACCTAT